>NZ_JADYXJ010000039.1:0-21943 GCF_015864365.1 Pseudoalteromonas sp. SWXJ133 | reverse complement strand
ACTCAGTAGTAAGGTGTAATTCTTTAATAAATTCAGACATAAAAATAGGCCACAACTTCTGTTGTAGCCTATTATGAGCCCTTTGAAAGATCGTTCAATTAGCTTAAACGATCTGCATTATGCTATTAGCACGGCTTTTTTGTGTCTGTAATTTGGCTAACTTTAATTAGTTAAGGGCACTGTTAAATACAACCTCGTACAAGCCCCTTTTTTATTCAATTATTTTTTCATTCCCTTTAAACCTTTTCGAACTGTTATTACGTCTAACTTATCAATACACTAACTCAATAATAATAATTAAAAGGCGACATCACGGATGTTACACGTTAAACCCGAACAAACGCCTTTATGCGAAGCTAAACTCATTGAGCGTGTTAAATCAGGTGATCAAGGCGCATACACAACGCTTTATGAGTTACATATAAAACGAGTCTACGGTTTATGTTTACGCTTATTAGCGGACCAAGCGCATGCTGAAGATGCAGCCCAAGAAGTGTTTGTACAGGTATGGCGTAAAATAGCGCAATTTGACGGTCGCTCGCAGTTTTCTACTTGGCTCTACAGCGTTGCCAGTAATGTTGCGATTAACTACTTACGCAAGCAAAAAAATTGGCTGCAAAAAGTAGTGATCATTGAACACTGCGGTATGGATGAGCAATCAGCTAATGACTGCAAAGGCTTAAATGGTCTCGATAAATTAATAGTAAGGCTTCCTGAGCGCGCACGTATGGTGTTTGTGTTGTTTGCAATCGAAGGTTACAGGCACGAGGAAATAGCCGAGCAATTAGGTATGGCTGTTGGTTCAAGTAAATCGCAATATCATCGTGCTAGGCAGCTACTACAAGAGTGGTATGAAAATGAATAAACCAAATTTTGACGACTATTTAAATGAGTCATTAAACACGCTTGATAAAGACATTACGCCACAAAAAGACCTGTGGGCGGGAATTGAGCGAGCAATGGTTAGTAATAAGCAGGACCTAAAAGGCTCTGCTATTTGGCCAAAACTAACAGCGATAGCTGCCTGCACATTAGCGGCTTTAATTGCTGTAAATCTATTTGTTATAGCGCCCGAGCCGCAACCCGTAGTGGCTATAAGTGATTATTTTTCGGCTCAAAAAAACAGTTTATTGGTTGAATATGAAAATAAAGAAGCATTGACCACTAACTGGCAAACGCAGCTACAAGAGCTTGAAAACGCAGAGCAAGCAATAAAGCAAGTTCTTGAAAATGAGCCACAAAACCAAGCGCTACTAACAATGTTAGCGCAAATATATCAACAACAACTTGATTTAATTAACAAGGTGCACGCGCCACGTTGGCAGCACATTTAGGAGTACGACATGAAAGCGATTTTATTAGGACTGAGCTTATTTCCGTTGGCGGTATTAGCGGGTGAAAAAATAGATAAGCAAATAGACGTACCAAGTGGCGGCACTATTTTTATTGAAAACCAACGCGGTGATATACATATTACAGGCTGGGATAAAAACGAATTTAAAGTATCTGGCGAGCTTGATGACAAAGCCGAGGGTTATGAGCTTAAAACAAATGGCGATAAAACTCAGTTTATTGTAAAAATGCCACGTAAATCAAATTGGAGTAATAATGGCGATGGCTCAAGCCTAACCATATTTATGCCTAAAAGCAGTAGTTTAGAGTTTGCTGGCGTTAATGTATCGGTGACTGCGAAAGAGCTAAAAAATGGCGCTGAAGTTGATGTGGTTAATGGCGAAATTACGGTAGATGATATTACTGGCAACATTAAGCTCACCACCGTAAATGGTGATGTAAATGCAGAAAACCTAAGTGGTAATATTCAATTTGAAACCGTAAATGGCGAAATTAACGATAGAGAATCAAGTGGTGAACTACGTTTTAGTGCTGTTAATGGCGATATTAAATCAACCTCAAGCGCCAATGATGTGCGCCTTGAAAATGTAAATGGTGATATAGATTTTACGCTATCGTCAATTAAAAACTTACGTATTAACACGGTGAATGGCGAAGCCGAAGTACATATTAAAGAGCTTTTAAAAGGCGGTGATGTACGTTTTGAATCGGTAAGTGGCGATGGTGATTTTTACTTTCCTGACAGCATATCTGCAAATTTTGAAATTAAAGCGCACGCTAATGGCAAAATCATTAATAAAGTTACTAGCGATAAAGTCAGTAAAGCTAAATACGGCCCAGCCAGTGATTTAGAATTTAGCATTAATGGCGGTAATGCTAATGTTGAAATGGATACAATTAGTGGACGCATAGAGCTTCGTATTAAATAACGCTCATTCACCTTCACGATTACAAAAAGCAGGAAAAGATTTCCTGCTTTTCTATTTGCACAGCCCCTTCAAGTCGATAGAATAGAGCCATTCAATTTTACTACTGTGAAGTTATGGCCAAACCAGATAAGCAAGTCGATACACTTAAAGTTCCTCCCCATTCAATAGAAGCTGAACAATCTGTTTTAGGTGGCTTAATGCTTGATAACCAAGCTTTTGACCGCGTAGCGGAGCTTGTTGTATCACAGGATTTTTATACCCGCACGCACAAGTTAATTTTTGAGGCGATGACGGCACTTGCTGAGATTGGCGATCCGATAGATTTAATCACTATTTCTGAAAGTTTAGAAAAAAATAATAAACTGGCAGGAATTGGTGGCTTTGCTTATTTAGCAGAAATAGCTAAAAACACGCCAAGTGCTGCTAACATTGACGCTTACGCAAGTATTGTACGCGAACGTGCTGTTGTACGTGAAATGATTGGCGTAGCGAACGAAATTGCAGAAGCAGGTTTTAACACCGAAGGGCGTACCAGTCACGACTTGCTCGATTTTGCCGAAAGCAAAGTGTTTAAAATAGCAGAGCAACGAACAAAAAATAATGAAGGCCCGCAAAGCATTCATAGCATCCTTGAAAAAACCGTTGATAAAATAGAAGAGCTTTATCAATCACCACAAGATGGTGTAACGGGTGTGAGTACAGGTTATGCCGATCTTGATAAAATGACGACAGGCCTGCAACCTTCTGACTTAATTATTGTTGCAGCGCGTCCATCTATGGGTAAAACCACTTTTGCGATGAACCTTGCAGAACATGCTGCAATGACTCAAGACAAACCAGTATTAATTTACTCTCTAGAGATGCCTTCAGAACAAATTATGATGAGGATGCTAGCGTCTCTTGGCCGTATTAACCAAACTAAGGTACGTACTGGTCAGTTAGATGATGACGATTGGGCACGACTTTCATCAACAATGGGCTTGTTGATGGAAAAGGGTAAAATGTACGTTGATGATGCATCGGGCTTAACACCTACCGATGTGCGTTCACGTGCAAGGCGTATAGCCCGCGACCACGGTGGCATTAGTATGATCATGGTCGATTATTTGCAGTTAATGCGTGTACCAAGCCTTGCTGATAACCGAACGCTCGAAATTGCTGAAATTTCACGTTCACTTAAAGCACTAGCAAAAGAGCTAAAATGTCCGGTTGTTGCGCTTTCGCAGCTAAACCGTACGCTAGAGCAACGTGCCGATAAACGCCCAATTAACTCAGATTTACGTGAGTCGGGATCGATAGAGCAGGATGCCGATTTAATCATGTTTATTTACCGTGATGAAGTTTATAACGAAGACAGTACTGACAAAGGTATTGCCGAAATTATCATAGGTAAACAACGTAACGGCCCAATTGGTAAAGTGCGTTTAACATTCCAAGGTCAATTTTCTCGCTTTGATAATTACGCGGGACCAGCGGTAGATGACGATTACTAATGCGCTTAGCCACTGCTGAAATTAATTTAGCTGCACTTGCGCATAATTTAGCGCAAGTTAAGTGCTTTGCACCTAACAGCAAAGTAATGGCGGTGCTAAAAGCAAATGCTTACGGGCATGGTTTAGTAACGATTGCGCAGCATTTAAATAATGCTGACGCATTTGCTGTGGCGCGTATAGATGAAGGGCTTGCCCTTCGAGCTGGGGGCTTAACAAAGCCAATAGTTTTACTAGAAGGCTTTTTTAACAAAGCCGACTTACCTATTTTACTCGCTAATAACTTTCAAACTATTATTCATGATGAATACCAATTAGCCGCGCTTGAAAAAGCAAAGCTCGATGCGCCAATAACATGCTGGTTAAAAGTAAATACAGGTATGCATCGACTAGGTATTGCGCCAGAGCAGTTTGAAGAGTTTTATAACCGCTTACAAAAAACACCTAACGCCAAAAATACCGTTAATTTAATGACACACTTTTCGTGTGCTGATGATGTTGATAATGCCAAAACGGTTCAACAAATCACGTTATTTGATAACTTAGTGAATGGCATTGACCAAGCACATTGTTTATCAAATTCTGCTGGTATTATTGCATGGCCGAGCGGTCATGGTGATTGGGTGCGCCCTGGGCTTATGCTATATGGCGTATCGCCAATGGCAAATAGTATTGGGCAACAACACAAATTAAAACCAGTTATGCGCTTAACTACGCGCGTAATTGCAGTGCGTAATGTACCAGCCAATGAGGCGGTAGGGTATGGCGGTCGTTGGAAAAGCGATAAACCAACCAAGTTAGCTGTTGTGGCTATGGGTTATGGCGATGGTTATCCTCGGCACGCTAAAGAGGGCACGCCAGTTGTAATTGGCAAGCAACGTTATGGTATTGTAGGTAGTGTTGCTATGGATATGATTAGCGTAGATATAGGCGCTAATGAGCATAATATTAAAGTGGGCGACAGAGTCACTATGTGGGGCCCTGAGCTACCAGTTGAAGAAATAGCATTATGCGCTGATACTATCCCTTACGAGCTATTATGTAATATTACACCGCGCGTAAGTTATGAGTATCAGCGTTAATACAGCTATATTTACTCTTTTATAAAGTAAATATCGCTAAAGCCCATACGGGCAAATTCTTGGTCGCGAAAGTTACGAACAGAAGCAGAGCCTTTTGAGGTCATTTCTATTTGCTGTACCATGCTTAAGTAATTAGTCAGATCAATACCTTCGGCGGCAGCAATTGCTCGATACATGTCGTGGTATTTATCTTTAGCGAAATTAATCTCGCGCGGTTCGTTTTTATATTTGTAGGTTATTCTACGTGCCATATTAAGCTCATTTCAATTGAGTATTGCAGCGATTTTACACTGTATTTAATAACGGCTCTAGCATTGAATGACTTGTTGTAATCGGTAATTAAAATAAAGAGTCAAAAATGAAATTATCAGTAGAGATCAGTAAATACCCACTTCACCAAGATTATATCCCGTTTATTCAAGGCTTTATTGACAGATTAAACGAATACGATGATTTAAAAGTGATTACTAACACGTTATCAACACAAATTTTTGGTGATTACGATTTAGTAATGCAGGTGTTAAATACCGAAATTAAACGTTCATATGAAGAATTTGGTAAAGCTATTTTTGTATGTAAGTTTCTCTCTGGCGACTTATCGCCTGAATAAGCTATAACAATCGGCACAACTAAACGGTAACTGCATAATATGGACTTTTTAACACAAACCTTAAGTGGTTTTACAGCAATGTCGCATTGGGAATATATTGCGGTAGGGTTGTCGATGGCTTATTTATTATTAGCAATAAAAGAAAGCTTATGGTGTTGGCCTGCGGCATTTTTTAGCACGCTCATTTATACAATAATGTACTGGAATGGCGCATTACTTATGGAGTCGTTACTTAACTTTTATTATATGTACATGGCTGTATTTGGGTGGGTTGTATGGCGTAAAGGCAAAGCTGCGAATTTAAATATTACATCGTGGTCAATAAACAGTCATGCTGTTTTAATTAGTTTAACAACCGTAGCTGCAATATCGATTGGTTACGTTATGCAAAACTATACTCATGCCGATTTTGCTTATCTTGATAGCTTTACAACGTGTTTTGCCGTAGTAACTACTTACTTAGTGGCTAAAAAAGTCCTCGAAAACTGGTTGTACTGGATTGTAATAGATGCCGCTTCTATGTATTTATATTACGAAAAAGGCTATTACCCAACGCTAGCACTCTTTATATTTTATACCATTATGGCAGCGTGGGGCTTTAAAACCTGGTACGAAGAGTACGAACAAAGCCAAGCTAAGCCTCTAGCACAGCTTTAATCAATGATTGCATATACTCAGTTAATAAAAATGTGTAGTGCGTTTATAGAGCCTACAAGCATTGTTTCAAGCGAGCGATTACTTAATGGCTTTAGTAACGATAATTTTTTAATACGTACCGAGCAACAAGGGTATTTGTTAAAGTGTTATAAAAGCCATTGGCCAAGTGACGGCCTTGAAGCGCAGCGCTTTTTAAGTGACTTTAATATATGTCCTGAGCCTATTTGGCTTGATAAAGAAAATTGTCGTGCGGTATTTAATTATATTGAAGGCAAGAGCGCGCAATTGGATATAACGCTTAGCTTTATTAATAAACTTGCTCAAGTTCACAATTACAATGTGTCCACCGCACGAATGGATATAGCTAAAGAGCTGAATTTTTACCAAAGCACTGATGTGTATACTCGCTATAAACCTCAAATAGAGCAAGCATTAAAAGCGGTTGCAGCAATGCAATTTAATGAAGGCTTTTGTCATAACGATTTAGTAAAAGACAACATTATTGTGAATGCTTCAGGCATGTATTTAATTGATTTTGAATACGCACAAACTAACGATGTGTATTTTGATTTGGCAGCCCTTGCAGTGAGCTTTAATCTTAATGAGAGCAGTGAAAAAGCGTTGTTAAATAACTATAAAAATAGCATCGATAAAACAAGCAAGCTTAATCTTTCAATGGATAAGTTGAATTATTATAAGGTGTTTTTTTTAGTGTTATGTATTGGCTGGTATGAAGAGCGCAGCATAACTAATAAATCTGTAATGTTACGTGCGCAGCTAACTAAACTCGTTAATAATACTTTTTGTAGAAGTTAAAGACCACCAAAGCGCTCGGCGAGCTCTTTGTATTTTGTTACTTCGGCTGTATCAAATTGTGGTTCACCATTTTCATCTTCTGATTTAGCAATTAATAAACTTTCTCTAGAGAGACGTTTTACACGCTCTACTTTTACACCTAAAAACTCAGCAACTTGCTCAGTAGACATTAAATTCATCGTTATTTCCTCGTATTAAATCAATCTACACAGCGACAACCATAGTTGTAATGTTTATAAATAGTCGCTGTTTTCTTCTTAATATGAATAAATAGCGTGTTTTTGAGCTATTGTGAAGTGTTTTATTTGAAATAGCTTAATTAACGAGCATACAAGCCAATGTTACTGGTATTTACTAAAATATATCTTTATCATTGCCTGTGCTAAAGCACTGATATCGCGAGTTGGTGCGGCGGCAACAAATGTGCTCTCGTGGTGAAATGGATATCACGTGGCCCTCCGGAGGCTGAGTTGTAGGTTCGATCCCTACCGAGAGCGCCATTTGCTTTTACATGTACTAATATTCCCCTCTGTGTTACCGAGCTTCTCATTAATTACTTTTGTATTTAAAAATGCATTTGCTGCATAAACTTTGAAAGTTAATTTTAAAAACAGCTTTCTAGTTATTTATACAATGCAAAATTGCATTATTCAAAATGTTATCTAACGTTATGTATGAATATACGACAAAATTATAAATGAGGAAAACCGATTCAATGTTAAATAGTCAGTTAGAAATACTCGCTCAAGGACATGCTTATCTTGAAAGTGTAACTAAAGAGGATTATTCGCAAATCGTTGCTCCTAATTTTATTAGTTCAGCTGGGTCGCATATGCGCCACATTATCGATCATTACCAATCTTTAATGACGGGCTTTGGTATAAACAATATTGATTACGATAGTCGCCTACGCGGCAGTAATATTGAAAGTAACCCCTGCGAAGCTATAAAAAAAATCGCCGAAATAGCATCGTGGATTGAACAGCTAAGTACAGATGATTTTAATAAACAGCTATTACTTTCAAGCGAAGTTTCAATTAAAAGTAAAAATGTACAAACTGTAACAACTTCATTAGCACGAGAGCTTATATTTGTAGGAAGCCATGCAGTACATCACTATGCAATGATTTCACAAATTACCTTTGCACAAAAAGCATCATTCGACCAGAATTTTGGGTTAGCACCAAGTACAGCCACTTTTTTGAGAGAAAAAAGCCAACAAAGCCAATCAAAATCATTGCGAAGTTAATATGTGCACTTTAAGTTACTTCTTAACTGATGATGGCTACGAGTTGTTTTTTAATCGTGATGAGCAAAAAACGCGAGAGATGGCAATCGCCCCGAGTAAGCACACAGGTAACGCAATTTATCCTATCGATCCGCAAGGGGGGGGAACTTGGCTTGGTGTATCGCATTGGGGGCAAACATTAGCTTTATTAAACGATTATCAAAGTGTATTTGATATAACTGCCGTAAAGCATAGTAGAGGCCTTTTAATCCCGCATTTACTAAGTAGTAAAATCCCTGCATTGTCTCAACTACAAAATATGGATTTATCGGGTTATGCGCCTTTTAAATTATGTATTTTTCCGGATAAATTATCGCTAAATAATAGTCACATCGCTTTTGTGCGGTGGGACACAAAACAATTAATCGATTGCCAAGTTGAATCGCTTGCAACGTCATCTGGCGTTGAGCTAGAAACTGTTACACAAAAGCGTAAACAACAATTTAAGCAACTTATTGATTTAAGATATCCTGCAAGTGAGCAATTTTTAGCATTTCATTACAGCAAGGCTGATCAAGGCCAATATGGTGTAAATATGCAAAGAGAAGATGCAATGACAGTCAGTATTAGCCATATTAAAGTTGGTAACACTATACGTTTCAATTATTTTGATAAGCAGTCTCAGCTCATTAGCAGCATTAGTTGTTTAAAAGTGGCTGCAGCTTAACTAAATATTTTTATAGCCATAACTATTACATAATTAAAAACAAAAAAGTCGATGCAATTAATTACATCGACTTTTTTGTTAACTGTATTTTACCTGCTGTATTAATACAGCAGGTAAAAATTATGAGTGATTTATATAATCATCTTTTTTGTCACCAAGGTAGAGCTTAAGTAGCTTTTCAGGTGCACTTGGTAGGTGCACACTTAAAAGCAATCCTGGAGTGTGATTAAAGTTGCTATCAATCCCCATACAATGAAATTGAGCGCCTAGCTTATGATATTGCTTTAATAAAATTGGTATGTCTTTTTTATCTTCTTCTATTCCCATAACCAATGTTGATACATGATCTATGTTTAACGTGTGATCATTAATGAAGTCTTCAAACTCTGGGTGAACTTTATTATTAAAAGGCGTATTGGCGCTAACACCTTGTTTATTATTAACCATTGCATGATCAATAATTGCGACAGAACGAGGGTCATAAAGCTTACTTAATGAAACCGTGCCATATAAAGTCCTATAGCGTGGGTTTTGCGCCATAAACGCACCAATCCCTTTAAATAGCAGTAATAAGCCATGGTAACTGCCTTGATGTTTTTGAACTATAAACGAGCGACCCATTTCCAAGCACGGCTGTTGTTGATTAATAAAAGAGGGTTCGAAATTAAACATTTGTGATAAATAAAGGGCGCTTACATCGCTATCTTTTTGTAATAAATCAGTTTGTCCAATTCGATAAGCACCAATGATTTCTTCATTTTTATGATCAAAAATAAATAAATGCATGTAAGTTGCGTCAAACTTATCGGTATCACATGGCTCGCCGCTTCCTTCGTTCAATGTACGAAAGGTTATTTCTCTAAGGCGTGTTATTTCAGCAACACAATTAGGTATTTGCTCTTGATAACCGTAATAAACGGAGTAACTTTTAAACTCTAGTAAGTGCTGCTCGTTTGCTAAGTTAGCAAGTTCACTCGCCATTTTTGTTTTATCAACACCCTGCATAATAGCTTTGAGCTTTGTTGATTGGTTATCGTTTTGCCAAGGTGTTATAAAGCGTTCATCGTTTAAATAGCAAAGCAGGCGTGCAATATCATTAATATCGTCAGTTTTCTCAAATTTATTTAATAACTTGGGTGTAAGTAAATTACCTGCACCTAAATTAATGGACCTTTTTTGAATTTTAAGTAATTCACGTATTAGCATTAATAATCTAAATCGATAGTAAATGCGTCCTAAACTGTAAAACATAGGGCTGTTTTGACCACTAATAAATACAGGCAATAAAGGAGCCTGTGCTTTTAAAGCTAGTTGAGCCGCTAAGCGATTCCATTGTCCGTCGGTTACACGCTGTTTTTCAGATTGAAAAAATGACACTCTGCCAGCGGGGAAAACCACAAGTAAACCATCGTTATTTACATGTTTAAAACACTGTTTAATTGCACTGGTATTAATGGCTGCTTTTGGTTTTAGTGGATTGGCAAAAATAAAATAGTCTTTAATTTCTTTAAATATTTTTAAACCAACGTTAGCCATTACTTTTGTATCGCTACGATAATGGGTGAGCAATTTTGCAATTATTACGCCCTCAATCATGCCGTAAGGGTGGTTACATACCACTATGCAAGGGCCTTGCTTTGGTATTTTGTTAATAACACCTTGTGCGCCAAGTACATTAATACCCAATACATTTAAAAGCTTTTCACTAAACTCTTGTTTATCTAAACCGGATAAATTATTAGATAGGTAAATATCTCGCAGTTTATTCATACCCAATAGGCTATCGAGCAGCGGAGCGGCTATTTTTAGTACATGACTTATAGGGGAAGCGATGCTTATTGCCGCTACACTTAAGTTTGATACAGGGTGGTTTAGTTTTGTCATATACGTTAATGCTCTTAAATATTTGTAGCTGTTGTGTGTATTTAGACCGAAGAAAAGCAATGTTCCGTTCAGATTAGGTTAATTAACATGATAAGAACAATATTATGTTTAAATTAGGTTGATTAATGTAACAAAAATAATATTTAAATGGTTTTTCTAGTACTTAAAATCTGTATTCAAGTGAGGAATTGAAATTGGATTTCAATTTTTCTGAGCCAAAATAAAAACTGCATAGCGACAGAATAATTATATAATTAGCCATCCTTTTTGGTTATATATCACTACTTATAACTCAAAAACTAGACTTTTAAGCTTAATTAATGCTATTTATGGTATATATATCTTAACTGTAAAAAAACCTCACCTTTATGCTAATTACTTTGCCTGTGTCTGAGCTCACTCCTGGTATGTACGTTGATCGCGTGACTAAGCAGCACGAGGGGATCGATAGCATTAAAATCAAGACCAGTGGTATGGTTAATGATAGCTCTATTGTCAAACGACTAATTTCTGAGGGAGTATTAGAGTTACTTATAGATTTTGCTAAAGGCGATGTGCCGGTTCCTTCCAAATATAAGTCCCAAAGTAAACATGAAACATTTAACAGTCAGGAACAAGCAACCAAAACATCTATAGTAATAACGCTTGAACAAGAATTTGCTAAAGCAAGTGTAAATTACGATCAATATGGTAGAAAACTTCAATCGTTGTACAGTGATTTAACTTCAGGTCTAACTATAAATATAAGAGCTCTTGATGAAATAGTAAGTGAAATAGTTGATTCTATTTTTCGTAACCCAAGTGCTATGACTATTCTTACTCGTATAAAAGATAAGCACAGCTATAATTGGCGCCACATGATCAACTGCGCCATTTTTACTGCCGTATTTGCTAAATATTTAGGGTATGAGCGAGCTGATGTGCAAGAGCTTGCTATGGGCGCATTAATTCATGATTTAGGCCAAGCTAAACTACCACAAGGCATATTTTCAAAGCCAACTAAATTCACTAAAAATGAGCTTGCAGCAGTTAAAAAGCATGTCGCACAAGGGTTTGGCTTACTTAAGGAGGAGAAGAAAATAACACCGCTTATGCTCGATATGATAGTAAACCATCATGAGCGATTAGATGGTTCGGGTTATCCTCGAGGAATAGAATCTGATAAGTTAAGTCGTCCAGCGCGTATTATGGCTATTGTAGATGTGTATGATGCAATAACTGCTGACAGGCCGCATCAAGATGGTGATGAGCCCATTAACGCTTTGCGATATCTATTAGCTAATAAACAACAGTTTGATGCTGAACTTGTACAGCACTTTATTAAGTGTTTAGGAGTACACCCAGTCGGAACAATAGTAAAACTTACCAATGATCGCTTAGCGCTGGTACTGGAAGGTAATACACTTAACCCTATAAAGCCTAAAGTTAAGTTGTTTTATAATGCTAAACATAAGCATCAGGTTACACCAAAAGATATAGACTTAAATGGGAATGCGCAAGAGGTTAAAATACTAGCCAGCGTTAAGCCCTTAGACTATCAGATTAATTTGTCTCGCCTGCTAAAAGAGCACTTGCTGAACTAGCTTTATTGCATTGTCTTTTTTTAGTCTGTTTTGCAGAAATAAATGCACCTAAAAAGCAACTTCCCATCAGTGTGAGCCATAACAAAGTACCTAACTCTACATGCAATGCAAAACAACAAAGTGCTAAAGAAATCAACGCATTTAACATTGCCCCTAACCAATAATGGTTTACGGGGTTATCGCATTGCCCAGCTTGAGTACATGCACAGTAGTTTGCTTTGTAAAAGCAAAATACACTCGCCCCACAAAATATTAACCCTGTAATAATAAATAAAATGATCACAGTTTAACTTCCTTTGCGATTTTATAATAAGTGTAAGTTGCGTCTAACCCCAAGTCAATCTAAATGATAATTAATTACATTTAGAGTCTTTACTCTAATACCACACTTCTCATCCGATGAGTTTTAAATAGTTGTTAAAATGTCGTTAAAAAACATGTTTTTTACTGTTTTTTGACGCATTCATAGGGTTTTTTACAAAAAATTAAGGTAGTGTAATCACGTTTTAAATCCTAATAACAACACACATAGTACCCAGACAGTCAGTTTGGTTAAGGACTCAACAATGAAATTTTCTAAAACTCTTATTGCAGCTTCGCTCGCATTTGTTTCGGCTGATAGTTTTGCAGCTGCGTTTCAATTATCAGAACAAAATGCATCGGGTTTAGGCCGTGCATACGCTGGTGAAGCTTCTATCGCAGACGACGCGTCTGTAGTTGCTCGTAACCCTGCACTAATGACTTTATTTAAAGACAAGCAACTAAGTGTTGCTGCAATTGGCGTAATTCCAGATGTAAGCTTAGAAGGCGAAAGCACTAATAACGGTATCGATCCAAGTGCATTAGATGACGATAGCATTGCACCAAGTGCAGTGGTACCAGCAGCTTACTTTACTATGCCTTATAACGATAAAATCTCACTTGGTTTTGGTGCGTTTTCAAACTTTGGCTTATCAACTAAATTTAATGATGACTACGCAGCAGGCCAGATTGCGGGTGAGACTGAGATTTTTACAGTTAATATGAATGCAAGTGTTGCCTATAAAGTAACTGAGCAGTTTAGTTTTGGTGTTGGCCTGAATGTAATTTATGCTGATGCAACTATAGTTCGAAAAATAGGTGTAAACCCTTTTGGCGCTCCAAGTTCAACGAACGTTGTTGATCTTGAGGGTGATGATACTGGCTACGGTTTAAATGTAGGCCTAATGTATCAACTTGATGAAAATAGCCGTTTTGGTTTTAATTATCGTACAGAAACAGATATAACATTTGAAGGAACTTATTCAAGCGCTGCACGTGGTATCGCTGAGCGCTCAGGTTCTGTTGATATTACTCTACCCGCTATCGCTGAATTTTCTGGTTCACATCAGTTAGATGAAAAGTTAGGTTTACACTACAGCGTACTATGGACTGGATGGAGTAGCTTTGACAAATTAGAAGCTGAAGTTGGTTTACCACCAGAGCAAGGTTTTGAAAAAACAGAAGACTTCTCTGATTCTTTGCGCTACTCAGTAGGTACTGATTACCAGTTAAATGAAGACATACTACTTCGTGCTGGTGTTGCATTTGATGAGTCGCCGGTATCACAAACGCACCTATCAATCTCTATTCCTGATACAGACCGTTTCTGGTTCTCGTTTGGTGGTAACTACACAATTGATCAAAACTCTAATGTTGATCTTGGTGTGAGTATTATCCGTGGTAAAACACAAACGTTTACAGAAACTGATGACTCAGGTAGTCAGTGGGCTTTTGAATCTAAAGGTCACGCAGTACTAGTTGGTGCTCAGTACAACTACAAGTTTTAATGTAGAAGTGTCTTGTGGTTAATCACAGGGCACAAAAAAGCCGCTCACTTTAATTAAAGTGAGCGGCTTTTTTAATGCCTATTAAATAGTGTTAATAGGCATAATAACTAAAATTATAAGCTTTCTATTTTAGTTTTTTGCTCAAGTAGCTTAGTTTTAGCATCGCTAAATTCAGCCAGTTTTGCATTTTCTTTAGCAAGTACCGCTTCAGGTGCGTTGTTTACAAACTTTTCGTTAGCAAGTTTGTTTTGCACTTGTGCTAGGCCTTTTTCTGCTTTTTCGAGTTGCTTATTAATACGCGAAAGCTCGGCTTCCACATCAATTAAGCCCGCCATTGGGATCATGATCTCAAGGTTGCCAACATAAGACGTGGCACATGCTGGTGCATCGTCTTTGTTTTCAAGCATTGTAAACTCTTCAATTTTTGCAAGTGATGCTAAAAATGATTTGTTTTCTTCAATGCGTCGCACGTCGTCGCTCGATGCATTAGCAAGTAATACGCTAAGTGGTTTACTTGGACTAATATCCATTTCACCACGAATATTACGAATAGCTAAAATAAATTGTTTAACCCACTCTAAGTCGTCCATTGCTTTAGCATCAACGCTTGCTTCATTATATACAGGGAACGGCTGAACCATAATGCTGGTGTTTGCTGTTTCAAGGCCTGCAAGTGGTGCAACACGCTGCCAAATAGTTTCAGTGATGTATGGCATCATTGGGTGCATTAAACGCAGTAAGCTTTCAAGTACGGTAATAAGTGTATTACGTGTACCACGTTGCTGCGCTTCATTACCTTTAAATAATACCGGCTTAGTTAGCTCTAAGTACCAATCACAAAACTGGTTCCAAGTGAATTCGTAAAGTGTGTTAGCAGCTAAGTCAAAACGGTAGTTATCTAAATGCTCTGTGTAGGTTTTAACGGTTGCTTCATATTGACCTAAAATCCAGCGGTCAGCTAATGAAAGCTCCGTTTGAGCCCCGTTTGCAAAACCACAGTCTTGCTCTTCTGTATTCATTAATACGTAACGGCTCGCGTTCCATAATTTGTTACAGAAGTTACGGTAACCTTCAAGGCGGTTCATATCCCAGTTAATATCACGACCGGTAGATGCCATTGCAGCAAGGGTAAAGCGAAGGGCGTCGGTGCCGTGTGCTTCAATACCGCCTGCAAATACTTTACGCGTATCTTTTTCGATTTTAGCGGCAAGTTTTGGCTGCATCATATTACCAGTACGTTTTTGTACTAGGTCTTCAAGTTCAATGCCGTCAATCATGTCTAGTGGGTCAAGTACGTTACCTTTTGACTTAGACATTTTATCGCCATTGTCGTCACGTATTAAGCCAGTTACATATACGGTTTTAAACGGAACTTGTGGTTTGCCATTTTCGTCTTTTACAAAGTGCAGCGTCATCATAATCATGCGCGCAACCCAGAAGAAAATAATATCAAAACCAGTTACCAACACGTCAGACGGGTGGAAGGTTTTTAAATCATCGGTATTTTCTGGCCAACCTTGTGTAGAGAACGTCCAAAGCGCTGATGAGAACCATGTATCAAGTACGTCTTCGTCTTGGCTTAGCGTTACGTTATCTGCAATGTTGTTTTCACGGCGTACTTCAGCTTCGTCGCGACCAACAAATACGTTACCTTCATTGTCGTACCAAGCTGGGATACGATGACCCCACCAAAGCTGGCGTGAAATACACCAATCTTGTACGTCGTTCATCCACGAGAAGTACATGTTTTCGTATTGCTTAGGTACAAATTGAATATCGCCGTTTTTAACAGCGTCTTTTGCCGGTTCAGCAAGTGGTGCAACACGTACATACCATTGATCGGTAAGTAGTGGCTCAATTACAACACCAGAGCGATCGCCGTAAGGAACCGTTAAACCATGGTCTTCAATTTTTTCAAGTAAGCCAAGTTCTTCAAATTCTGCCACAATTGCTTTACGCGCTGCAAAACGATCAAGGCCGCGCAAGCGCTCAGGAATTGGCGCATCAAACTCAATTTCTTTACCGTCAAAGGTGTATGTTTCACCTTGGGTTAAAATAGCGGCGTCTTTATCGAAAATGTTGATCATCGGCATTTGATGACGTTTACCCACTTCGTTATCGTTAAAGTCGTGCGCTGGGGTTATTTTTACACAGCCCGTGCCTTTATCTTTATCGGCATGTTCGTCAGCAACAATTTTAATACGACGATTAACGATGGGTAATAAAATATCTTTACCGATTAAATCTATGTAGCGTTCGTCATCTGGATTTACTGCAACACCTGAGTCGCCAAGCATAGTTTCTGGACGCGTTGTTGCTACTACAATGTAGTCTTTTCCGTCTTGTGTTGTAACGCCATCAGCTAGTGGGTAACGTAAGTTCCACATGTGGCCTTTTTTGTCTTTGTTTTCAACTTCAAGATCAGAAATAGCCGTATGTAACTTAGGATCCCAGTTTACTAGGCGTTTACCACGGTAAATTAGGTTTTCTTTATGAAGGCGTACAAACACTTCTTTAACGGCTTCAGATAAACCATCATCCATTGTAAAACGTTCACGATCCCAATCAACCGATGCGCCAAGGCGACGAAGTTGCTTGGTAATAGTGCCGCCTGATTCTTTTTTCCATTCCCAGATTTTATTAATAAAATCTTCGCGGCCTAAATCGTGGCGTGTTTTACCTTCTTCAGCATGCAGTTTACGCTCAACCAACATTTGCGTTGCAATACCTGCGTGGTCAGTACCTACTTGCCATAATGTGTTGTTACCTTGCATACGTTTAAAACGCGTCAAGGTATCCATTATTGTATCTTGGAAGGCGTGGCCCATGTGTAAGCTACCAGTGACATTTGGCGGCGGGATCATAATTGAATATGGTACGCCTTTGCCAGATGGCTTAAAGTAGCCTTTTTGTTCCCAGTCTTGATATAGAGACTGTTCAATATCTTGCGGATTGTAGGTTTTATCCATTACACAGAACCTTAAATAAGTACTTAAATTAGTTGGTTAGTTTGCCTGATTGGCTAGCTATTAATATCTTGCGTGGTGAGATTGGCACCGAGTTGGCGTAGCTTTTTAAAACGCTCGCGGGCTGCTTGTTTAGCCGCTGCTTCTACGGGTACAAAATCAAAAACTTGGTTAAACCGACGAATGTAATCCGGTAACTGAGTAGCCAAGTTAATTAAAACTTTACGATTGCCAACAGGTGGCGTAATACCAATTTCTACAGGTGCGCCGCCTTTAGGGCCTTCACCTTGTAAATTATGTGGCACAAAACTATCTGGATCGAATGCCCAAATTATTTCATCAATGGCACAGGCTGCTTCGTTATCGTTAACACAAATAAACACACGCTGCCCATTTCGATACTGATCGGCCGCAATTTGAGCAGCCAAAGCAAAATGATCGTCAGCCTTCGCTTTAGACTCATCTTGTTGCTTTAGAACGAAAAATTTAGCGTTCATGTTCATTGTATCGGGGTTTCCCATGACATTGAATGTATACCAAATTGATATACATAAATTAAGAGGCAGATTTTGCCATATAACGGGGTTTGCTTCAATTAATACACAAATAAATAAGGCGCCAAATGGCGCCTTATAAGTAGCTAAACAGTGTGTTTAATCTTGAGCGGCTTCACTTACGCCAGCTCTATTTAATAAATACTGAGTAAGCATTGGTACAGGACGACCCGTTGCGCCTTTTTTAGCGCCACTGCGCCACGCTGTACCGGCAACATCTAAATGCGCCCAATGATACTTTTTAGTAAATTTAGACAAGAAACATGCCGCAGTAATAGTACCCGCAGAGCGTCCACCTAAGTTTGTAAAGTCAGCAAATGGGCTTTCTAGCTGATCTTGATAGTCATCCCATAACGGTAACTGCCATGCACGGTCGCCACTTTGCTCAGACGCTTTTAATAAATCGTGTGCAAGTGGGTTATGGTTTGATAGTAAACCAGTCGCATGCGCGCCAAGGGCTACAATACAAGCGCCAGTAAGTGTTGCTACGTCAATAACCGTATCCGGGTTAAAACGTTCAACGTACGTTAGTGCGTCGCACAATACTAAACGACCTTCAGCGTCGGTGTTTAACACTTCAACTGTTTGCCCCGACATTGTTGTTAAAATATCACCCGGGCGATACGCGTTTGAGCCAGGCATGTTTTCACAGCCAGCTAAAACACCAATAACGTTAATTGGCAATTGCATTTGTGCAAGTGCACGCATTGCGCCAATAACACCTGCAGCGCCGCCCATGTCGTATTTCATTTCGTCCATGCCTTCGCCTGGTTTTAATGAAATACCGCCTGAGTCAAACGTTAAGCCTTTACCAACAAGTACAATAGGGGCTTGGTCGTCAGCGGCGCCTTTGTAGTTAATAATCGACATAATTGATTCGTTATCACTACCTCGGCCAACAGCTAGGTAAGAATTCATGCCTAGTTCTGCCATTTGCTTTTCGCCAATAATATCAACAGTGATGTTGTCAAAATTAGTTGCCAACTCTTGTGCTTGCTCGCCTAAGTACACTGGGTTACAAATATTTGGTGGCATATTGGCCACGTCTTTACACAGCTTACTACCTGCAGCAATGGCTAAACCATGCTCAATGGCACTTTCGCCAATCGTTAGTTCGCGTCGTGTTGGTACGTTAAACACCATTTTACGAAGTGGACGACGAGGGTCTACTTTTTTACTTTTTAATTGGTTAAACGTATATAAGCAATCTTGCGTTGTTTCTACTGCTTGACGAACTTTCCAGTAAGTGTCGCGACCTTTAACGTGTTGTTCTGTTAAAAAGCAGACTGCTTCCATAGAGCCTGTTTCGTTTAAGGTATTAATAGTTTTAGAAATAATTTGTTTATATTGCTTATCATCAAGCTCGCGCTCTTTGCCACAACCAACAAGCAATATGCGCTCGCTTAATACATTGGGTACATGATGCAATAATAAAACTTGGCCTGGCTTACCTTCTAAGTCGCCACGGCGAAGTAAATTAGAGATATAGCCATCACTAATTTTATCGAGTTGTTCACCAATGGGGGATAACCTACGTGGCTCGTAAACGCCAACCACAATACATGCGCTGCGCTGTTTTTCTGGGCTACCACTTTTTACGTTAAATTCCATTGTCACTCCTGATTTTGAGTCATTTAAGTTAGTAAGTTGGGGCTAAAAAAGTATTTTCTAGTCTTATCTACGTAACTTATGTAAGGATAATTCTTATTTTAGCTGATTTTGCTAGACTCTTACTGTGTAATTGAACTTTATATGCTTAAGGGCTACTAATGCAACATTATATCGTGCACTTAGGTAGGATAATTAAATTTGATGGCTTATAATAATAGCCTATTTGCCGGTATTAATTGGGTAAAATAGCTATTTAACTATTCAATTCTCACTATCTTAGTGAAATTCCATGTTTAACAGGGGCGAGCATTGCTAATTTTCCGTTATTTGACCGCTGAGGTTTTAAAATCGCAGGTCGCCGTATTTTTAACTTTAATGACAATATTTTTGTCACAAAAGTTAGTTGGTATTTTAGGTGATGCCTCTGAGGGCAGCATTCCTGCTAAATTAGTGCTATCGATGATTGCACTAAAGCTTCCACAACTAGCCTCGCTAATACTTCCGCTGAGTATATTTTTAGGCATTATTTTGGCTTACAGCCGTATTTACGCAGATAGCGAAATGACCGTGCTTAAAGCCTGTGGCGTAAGTGAATGGTATGTTGTGCGCGTAACGCTTATATCAAGCGTTGGGCTTGCTATATTAGCCGCTGCATTGACTATGTATATAGCGCCGTGGGCAAGCGAGCAAGAGTATCAATTGAAAGAACAAGCCAAAGCCGATGCAGGGTTATCTGCACTAAGAGCTGGGCGGTTTCAAGAAACCGGTAACGAAAAAGCCGTGGTGTTTATCCATAATATTGAAAAAGGCGGCAAAGAGCTTAATAAGGTATTTGTTGCACAGTTACCTGATAGCGAAAAAGGCAATCTAGCGCGCTTAGTATATGCACAGCAAGGTGTTGTGGTTGAAGCCGTAAATGGTGAGCAACAGCTAGTACTAACAGACGGTAAACGTTACGAAACAGACGGCACTACGCCTGCACTTAATTTAACAGAATTTGATGGTTACAGCGTACAAATACGAGAACAAGAAATAGAGCATCAACGCCGTAAATTAGAGGCTGTGCCAACTAACCAATTATTGGCTATAAACACTCCTGAATCTATTGCTCAATGGCAATGGCGACTCGCTATTCCGTTATCAATCCCACTACTTACCTTACTGGCAGTGCCGCTAAGTGTGGTTAATCCTCGCCAAGGTAAATTTGCAAAACTAGTGCCAGCTATTAGCTTGTACTTAGGCTACTTTATTTTACTAAATGCCGCTAAATTTGCAGTTGAAGATGGCAAAATCCCGCCTTCAATCGGCTTGTGGTGGATTCACCTAAGTGCCCTGTTTATAGGTGGGTTATTAATTATAAAAGGGCGACCACTGGGCGCTTGGCTTAAAGCCGTTGTAACTAAGCGGGAGTTAGGCTCATGATGAAAACGCTTGATTGGTATTTAGGCCGCAGTATTTTACAAACTACTGGCTTTGCATTGTTGGTACTTGTTGGTATTAGCACCTTAATTAAATTTATCGACCAGTTGAAGTCGGTAGGGCGCGGCAGTTACGACTTAATGACCGCAATGCTTTACACGCTTTACACAATACCTGGCGATTTAGTGGTGTTTTTTCCGATGGCTGCGCTAATTGGAGGCTTAACGGGTTTAGGGGCACTTGCCTCAAACAGTGAGCTGGTAGTGATGCAAGCCGCCGGTATGTCGCGCTTACAAATAATTGGCTCTGTGATGAAAACAGCCATATTTATGGCTGTATGCATGATGGCTCTTGGCGAATGGGGTGCACCTGAAGCGCAATTACACGCTAAAGAAATGCGTAACCAAGCAATACATGGCGGCGATGTGTTTAATACACAAAAAGGTGTATGGGCTAAAGACGGCAATAATTTTATTAATATTGAAGATGTTGATGAAAACGGCAGGCTCAACGGGGTACACATGTACCACTTTGATAAATCGTTAGAGCTTACCCAAATTACTAAAGCAAGAGATGCACTAAGCCGAAAAGAAGGCTGGCTGCTTCGTGACGTAAATAAGGTTATTATTACTAGCGAAAAAACCACAACAGAGCAATTACCAGAAGAGTTTTATCCTTCGCAATTGACCGCTGAAAAGTTAGGGGTTGTTTCGGTAAAACCGGAGTCACTTTCATTTACTGGGCTTTGGTCGTATTTAAGTTACTTAGAGCAAAACGAACAAGACACAAGTACCTACGAGCTTGCTCTATGGCGTAAGTTGATGCAGCCAGTATCTGTTGCGGTAATGCTGCTGGTGGCGCTCTCGTTTATATTTGGCCCGCTGCGTACCGTTACTATGGGCGCACGCATTATTATGGGTGTTGTAACGGGGATTGTGTTTCACTTAACTAATGAAATATTTGGCCCTGTCGTTATGGTTTACCAAATACCTGCCATTATAGGGGCGGTATTACCCAGTATTATATTTATAGGCTTTGCGACATATTTGATGAATAAACGGGTATAGATTTACCTATTCAAAGCATGAAAAAGGGTGACCACTGGTTAATGCAGATCGTTTAAGCTAATTGAACGATCTTTCAAAGGGCTCATAATAGGCTACAACAGAAGTTGTGGCCTATTTTTATGTCTGAATTTATTAAAGAATTACACCTTACTACTGAGT
>NZ_JADYXJ010000038.1:0-22363 GCF_015864365.1 Pseudoalteromonas sp. SWXJ133 | reverse complement strand
TCAGTAGTAAGGTGTAATTCTTTAATAAATTCAGACATAAAAATAGGCCACAACTTCTGTTGTAGCCTATTATGAGCCCTTTGAAAGATCGTTCAATTAGCTTAAACGATCTGCATTAGCACAGTATGCGGGGTTTTTTATTTAGATATATTTAACTAAATTTATAACTAGCCGGTATTTATTGCGCTAGCTTTTCGTCTGCTGTTTTTACAAAGTCAGCGGCAAAGTCCATTACATGGAACAAAAAGCTTTGCTCGTTTGTGCCTGTTACCAAGTGTGCACCTGGTCCCATTGCATAAACGCCTACGTCTTCACCGGCATGTGTTTCTGAGCCCATTGGTACCAGCGCTTCTTGATGAAAACCAGGTGTTGTTGTATCAACATCAGTTAAATCAACACGCCCTGTTACTGGTGCAAAGGCATAACCTGCATCGGCATCGGTCTCGCTACCTAGGTTTCTAAAGCCACCACCATTGGTGTAACCAACCGTTGTATAAGGCATATCGTCGGCAGCTAAGCTTGGCTCAGTAGCGCCTACTGCAACCACTTTACCTAAAATTGGGTTACCGCGTTTAGGGTAACCGGCAATGGTAAATACATGGCTGTGATCGGCAGTTACAACTATTAATGTTTCTTCTGGGTTGGTGTTTTCCATCGCCACTTTAACGGCTTTGGCAAGCTCAATAGTGTCGTTTAACGCGTTATAAGCATTACCCGCATGATGCGCGTGGTCAACTCGACCCGACTCAACCGTTAAGAAAAAACCTTGCTCGTTGTTATCAAGCACGTTTATTGCTTTTTCGGTCATTTGTGAAAGCGAAGGCTCGCCTGCAACATCGTTTGCGCGGTCAGCTTCGTACTGCATGTGGGACTCGTTAAACAACCCAAACACTTTAGTGGCGTCGTCACTTATTGCATCAAAACCGGTTTGATCCATTACGTACGTGCCATTTGGATATTGCGTTTTCCACTCTGCGGTTAAGTCGCGGTTATCTGTACGATCCCCTTCAACAGCACTTACTGCATCGGCTGAATTAAACGCGGCATCTTTTGGTAAAAAGTGACGACGACCGCCGCCCATTACTACGTCAATACCGTCTACATCAACACCACTAAAGCGTGCTTCTAAGTTGGCTTCAAAGTTAACCAGTTGCGATGCAATATCTTCACACGTTGCGGCACTTTCTGGCATATCGGATATATCTTCCCAGTTACGCTCTGCCGATTTAGCATACGTTGCAGCTGGTGTTGCATGAGTAATACGCGCTGTAGAAATAATCCCTGTTGCTTTGCCTGCAATTTCAGCAAGCTCTAATGAGGTAACAAGTTCGTGCCCTTTGCCTGATGCACAATTACCACGTTCAACTGCTTCATCAATACCAATAACGCCCGCATCGGTTTTAACACCCGATGCCATTGCAGTCATAGTGCCTGCCGAATCTGGCGTTTGCGCATCTACGTTGTATGTTTTTACAAAACCCGAAAAAGGCATAGTTTCAAAGCTTAACTGGTGATCTTCACCCATTTCGCCCTCTAACTGACCCGCTAAAATACGTGCTGCGGTTATGGTAGAAATACCCATACCATCGCCCACAAATAAAATTACGTTTTTAGCTTTGCCTGATTCAGTAACAATGTTGCTACTGGCTGTTTGCGCAGCACCTAATTTTATTTGTGCTTCACTAAACCATGTATTACTAGTGAGTGAGGCTAACTGCTCGGTAGTTAACGACGTTGCAGGTGCATTACACACTAAATTAGTTGAGTTAACTTCGTCGCTATCTAGCACGTCGTTATTATTGGTATCTGCGCCTACTTGCGTCTCTACACCGCCATTAATGCACTGCTCAGAGCCCACTGCAATAGCGTTATCTACTGCGATAATATTGTTTTCATTTTTGTTATCGTCACTCGAGCAACCTGCTAGCGCGACCATTACTGCCAAAGAAAGTACCGTTAATTTGTTCATGTTAGCCGCCATTATTGCTGAGTTAGTTCAAGAGCTTGATTAATTAAATGAAATACAACGTTTTGTTCAATTACGCCCTGTGCTAGCTGAGCACCAGGACCTTTTGCATGTAAAGATATGTCTTCACCTGCGTGTGTTTCTGACCCCATTGGTACAGTTGCTTCTTGGTGAAAACCTGGGGTTGTTGTATCAACGCCATTTAGCTCAACACGCCCTGCTACAGCAGCACTTGTGTAACTTGCGTCAGCATCAGTCTCGTCGCCTAGATTTCTAAAACCTAAGCCATTTGCGTAACCGACCGTGGTGTACGGCATATCGTCGGCGGCTAAGCTTGGTGTTGTTTCGCCTACTGCAACTACTTGACCTAAAATTGGATTACCACGCTTAGGGTAGCCAGCAATAGTAAATACATGACTGTGATCGGCGGTTACTAAAATAAGGGTTTCTTCTGGGTTGGTGTTATCTACAGCTGCTTGCACGGCTTTAGCAAACTCAATGGTGTCGTTAAGCGCGTTGTATGCATTACCCGCATGGTGCGCGTGGTCAATTCGACCCGACTCAACCGTTAAGAAAAATCCATTATCGTTTTTACCAAGCACTTCAATTGCTTTAGTGGTCATATCGGTAAGTGAAGGCTCGCCCGCTACATCGTTTGCGCGGTCAGCTTCGTACTGCATGTGGGATTCGTTAAATAAACCAAATACTTTAGTGGCGTCGTCTGCTATTGCATCAAAGCCTGTTTGATCCATTACGTACGTAGCATCTGGGTATTGTGTTTGCCACTCAGTTACTAAGTTGCGCTCGTCAGTACGGTCGCCTTCAATAGCGCTTACTGCATCTGTTGAGTTAGCTGTTTCGTCTTTTGGTAAAAAGTGACGACGACCGCCACCCATTACAAAATCAAGACCGTCTACGTCGGTCCCTACAAATCGTGCTTCTAGGTTTTTTTCAAAGTTAACCAGTTGCGATGCAATGTCTTCACAGCCACCCGTTACGGCATCTTCTGGCATATCTGATACGTCTTCCCAGTTACGGTCAGCCGATTTAGCATATGTGGCAGCAGGAGTTGCATGAGTAATACGTGCTGTAGAAATAATACCGGTAGATAACCCTTTAATTTCAGCCAATTCAGTTGCGGTAATTAGCTCGTTACCCGCCACTGTTGAACACACGCCGCGTTCAATATCTTCGTCTACACCAATAACGCCCACATCGGTTTTTACACCCGAAATAATAGCCGTCATCGTGCCTGCTGAGTCGGGAGTTTGGGCATCTACGTTATACGTTTTAACTTGTGCAGAGTATGGGAACTCTTCAAAGCTTAAATAACCTTCTTCGCCAGATTGGTTATTACGCTGCCCTTGCAAAATACGCGCGGCGGTAAGAGTAGAAATACCCATACCATCGCCCACAAATAAAATGACGTTTTTAGCTTTAGTGGCTTGTGTAGCCTGCGCTTGTGCTGTTTTTGTTGTTAGTTTAGTTTGCGCAGCGCTATACCAGCTGCTGTCTTTTTGGCTTTGCGGTAGTACATCAGCATGGCTAACTGCGCTAAACGCAAATGTTAGCGCGATTGCCGCAGCGACTTTTTTAATTTTCATCCGTAATTCCCATTGTTTAGTGGTTATTTTTTGAAATGTGTAAACACAAAAAAGATCAACCGCTGCACTATAGAAAACAGATGTGACTAATAAAGGTAATTTTGATGAAAGTAAAATGACTAAACTATTACAAAAATAAGTCACAAAAAAAGCGCAACGTGTTAAACGCTGCGCTTTAAGGGGAATTATTGAGGGAATTATTTAAATATTAAAAACGTGCTTTAAACGATACTCCAAAGTAACGCTCCTGTATGAAATCACAGAAGCTCATGTTTAATCGAGTAACGCAAATATGCGTAAAAGGCTTCACCTATGATATAACTACAGGTGGATTAAATTTAATGGTAAATAGCAATGAGTAACTCTATGTTTGATCACAAATTAAGTGGCGCAAGCTTGGATTTTCAACCACTTTATTTACAAGTAGCTGATAGTATTAAACAACTCATTGTTAAAAGGCATTGGTTGCCCGGCGAAGCTTTACCAAGCGAATTTCGCCTTTCTGAAGAATTTAACGTGAGCCAAGGTACGGTTCGTAAAGCATTAAATTTGTTAACCGACAATAAAATAGTCACTCGTCGCCAAGGCGTTGGTACGTTTGTATCAGAGCATACCTCGCAAGACGCCTTATTCAGGTTTTTTCCGTTACAAGCCGACGGTAAAGGTGACGACTCACCAAAAGCGGAGCTGCTATCAGTTGAGCTTTGTTCAGCGCCTGCTGAAGCTATAAAGGCTTTGCAACTCAATAAAAAAGACAAAGTTACCAAGCTTGTTCGTAGACGTATTCTTGATAACAAATTTTGCATGAGCGAAACTATATACCTACCGCAAAGCTACTTTCCTGATATACATCAAAGTAGTGATATACCGCACACTCTCTATCATTACTATCAGAATAAATTTAACCAGACTGTACACAAAACCCAGGACAGTATTAAAGCCGTACTTGCTACAATAGATGATGCAAAAATGCTTGCCATTAAAGTCGGCGACCCACTACTGTTGGTATCACGCGTTACAGAATCAATAGAAGGTAAGCGTATTGAATACCGCCTAAGTAAATGCCGTAGCGATCACTATCATTACCAAATTGAGCTCGACTAGTTAAACGTACTTAAACTACTAATTAGCAATCTTAGCGCACAACCTTTAAATATTTTTTAAAGATAGCAAGCCTTACCTTGATGGCTTTCTATCCACTAATCAGCCGCTTTGCTGTAAACGCAGCATGATTCATCATAATGACTTACATATTACATAACGCATCTCCGAGATAAATTACTATTGAAATAATTAAGTACCATTCTTCCAGTAGGCTTCTATTTATTAAAATTAGCGCAAGAATATTGTGTGCAAACGGCAGAAAAACTAACCGAAGTAGGTATGAAACCCATTATTTTAATTGTGGCTGAAACACTTTGGATTGCATTATTAATACTTGGATTTGTAATTTGGAGCTAATGAATCAAGTTATTTAAGGTATATATCAAAAAAATCAGTAGGTAATTAGGTCATGTTTTAACCACTTAAAGCTTGCATTTCACCTACTCTAGAACCGCGTGCTAATACAAACATAAAGCATTGATTAAATTAAAATTAACTTAAATTCAGACGCAAAAAAGATCACCTTAATCATGACTGGTTAGTTAAAAAACAAACAAACTAATAAAGCACTTACTCTAAAATAAATTTACAATAGGGCTTGGTATATAGCTCAATTTACTGTTATCCTGCTTGGCATCGGGTTGACAGAAAACCCTATTTATTTGTAAGTACCACGTTGTTTTAGTAATAATCCTTCGCGTTATCCTCAGTTAAATGTATGTTTTCTTCCTGTTAAATTGCCTAATTTAAGGCGCACTTTTATTAATTCTTAGGATACTATTATGTCTAATACTACAACTGGTACAGTTAAATTTTTCAACGAAGCAAAAGGTTTTGGTTTCATCGAGCAAGAATCTGGTCCTGACGTTTTCGCACATTTCAGCGCAATCTCTGGCGACGGTTTCAAAACTCTAGCTGAAGGCCAACGTGTACAGTTTACTGTTACTCAAGGTCAAAAAGGTCCACAAGCTGAAAACATCGTTAGCATCTAATTGCTTTCGTTAAAATGGGTTAGCAATAACCCATTTTGAATACTAGTTTGAAAGAAGTTTTGTTTTATTTGTTAGTACCCCGTTGTTTTAGTAATAATCCTACGCGATATCCTCAAGTTAACTATTTTTTCCGGCTCAATCGCCTCTTTTCAGGCACACTTATATTAATTTTTTAGGATACATATTATGTCTACTACAACTACTGGTTCAGTAAAATGGTTTAACGAAGCAAAAGGTTTTGGTTTTATCGAGCAAGAATCTGGTGCAGACGTGTTCGCACATTTTAGCGCAATCTCTGGCGACGGTTTTAAAACTTTAGCTGAAGGCCAACGTGTACAGTTTACTGTTACTCAAGGTCAAAAAGGTCCACAAGCCGAGAACATTGTTAGCATCTAATTGCTACACAATTTAATGGGTTAGTAATAACCCATTTTGAATACTAGTTTGAAAGAAGTTTTGTTTTATTTGTTAGTACCCCGTTGTTTTAGTAATAATCCTACGCGATATCCTCAAGTTAACTATTTTTTCCGGCTCAATCGCCTCTTTTCAGGCACACTTATATTAATTTTTTAGGATACATATTATGTCTACTACAACTACTGGTTCAGTAAAATGGTTTAACGAAGCAAAAGGTTTTGGTTTTATCGAGCAAGAATCTGGTGCAGACGTGTTCGCACATTTTAGCGCAATCTCTGGCGACGGTTTTAAAACTTTAGCTGAAGGCCAACGTGTACAGTTTACTGTTACTCAAGGTCAAAAAGGCCCACAAGCCGAGAACATTGTTAGCATCTAATTGCTACACAATTTAATGGGTTAGTAATAACCCATTTTGAATACTAGTTTGAAAGAAGTTTTGTTTTATTTGTTAGTACCCCGTTGTTTTAGTAATAATCCTACGCGATATCCTCAAGTTAACTATTTTTTCCGGCTCAATCGCCTCTTTTCAGGCACACTTATATTAATTTTTTAGGATACATATTATGTCTACTACAACTACTGGTTCAGTAAAATGGTTTAACGAAGCAAAAGGTTTTGGTTTTATCGAGCAAGAATCTGGCGCAGACGTGTTCGCACATTTTAGCGCAATCTCTGGCGACGGTTTTAAAACTTTAGCTGAAGGCCAACGTGTACAGTTTACTGTTACTCAAGGTCAAAAAGGTCCACAAGCCGAGAACATTGTTAGCATCTAATTGCTAAACAATTTAGTGGGTTAGAGATAACCCATTAATATATTTACCTTTATAATTATTTAGTCGAATATCTTCAAAACCTCCTCTGTAAATATTTTCCAAGCGCAATCTCATTTGTATACACAACTCATTAATTAGTACATTTTTAAACACATTTACTACTATCTCTCTTGAGCGAAAGCTTTGTATTGCCTACAATAGCGCATACTTCATTCAATATAGAATATGACCATGAACGACACTACCGCAAAACCTGCTTTACCAGATCGCCTTTCTATTAATCCACGCAACCCACATCATGTGGAAGAAGTTTTTGAACACGATATTGGTATCACGTTCAACGGCAAAGAGCGTTTTGATGTTGAAGAATACTGCATCAGCGAAGGTTGGATAAAGTTTGCATCTCCAAAAGGCCTTGATCGTCGCGGACAACCACTTTTACTTACAAGAAAAGGCACTGTTGAAGCCTTTTATAAGTAGTTAATACTACTTACTAAAAAAGCGACACCATATTGGGTAGTCGCTTTTTTTGTGCTTGTTAAAAATCATTTAATTATATTAATTTTCGCTTTACCTAGCACCCAATCTAAGCCTTGGATTGCTGTTGTTGGAAATACGGTTGCATGATTAGCGCCGTCAATAACAACACTTTTTAATTCTATATTGTCACTTTTAAGCGCATTAATTTTTTGCGTTAGCTGCTTAGCACCTTCAACCATATTTTGCCCTTCGCCGAAAGCTGGCGTTTCCATAGATCCAACTGATATATATATCCTTATAGGCAATTTTGGCTTATTCACTTTTAACGCTAATAGTGCATTGTTATCAAACCAAACCGATGGGCTGCCAATAATATAATTGCTAAATAAATCGGGTGTCGTTAATAAAATAGTCGCGCCAAATAAACCGCCTAACGAATGCCCCATGTAGGTTCTTTGTAAGTTACTGGCCCGATAGTTTTTTTCAATAAAAGGGAAAACTGTACTTTGTAAAAACTGAATATGCCCTTTGGCATTACCTGTTTGCTTTTTCCAATCTTTTGCAAAGGTAGGCGTGTAATCTCTAATTCGGCTGTTAGAGCCAGCGGACCCTTTTTCATAGCCAATTGCTACAATAATAGCCTGTTGCATTTTGCCACTATTCATAGGGAATCGTGTAGCCCCAGCAACGATGGGAAAGGTATACGGTGCATCGGTTACATAAATAACTGGATACGTTTTATTAGGCTGCTTTTGGTATGATTTAGGAAGCTGAATATACACAGGATACGCCCGCTCGCTAACGGGCTCAATGAGCTCAACCACGTTACTTCGGGGTATTGAATAAGGGGTATTTGCGCTTAATTTAAAACATATTAAGGCACTTAAAAGCAAAAGAGATTTTAAAATAAGAGGCACTGTATTGGTTAACCTAAGCTAAAAATAAATTAAGTACCTACTTTAAAGTACTTTTAGCGAATATTTAAGCTATCCAAAAAACAAAGTTTAAATAAAAGATAAAGTGCCAGTATAGCTTTCGTTTAAACCACCAGCACTTATAGCATTAAACCACTTGATCTGGCTCACTGCCTGAACACGGGCAGTTGTCGTCATTCTGTTTAAGACATTGCTGATAATTAAACCAATGGGCTACAGCAATAAACGCTGAGCCTATTAAGGTTAGCGCTTTTTCGAGCACTTCATGGCCTAGCAATACGGCAAATATCATAAAAGCTAAGCCTGTTACACCAGACACCATATAACGTGTACGTTTATGTTTTTTACAGCCTAAACTCAATGCCAACAAACTGGTTGGCATTACCGCCGTAAGAATCCATAAATGAAATTGCTCACTATCTATTTGCATTACAGCAAAGCTTGGTAATAACGCTAAAATAACCGGGGTTGCAAAACAATGCACTGTGCACATTACCGATAACCCTATTGCCATACGATCCATAACACTTTGACTCGACTTCATTATTTCCTCTACTAAATCAGTGTCTCCACTCAAAAACGTTACTTTTAAGGAGACATTTTAATAACATAAGTTAATTGCTGTTGATATATTATAACATTACTCGCATAATTGATATAATATAACATCCAACAAGGTAGTCAAATGAAACGTAGATCGCAATTAGCTGTTCTCATCGCAGCTTTATTGCCGGCTAGTGTGCTTGCATCCACAATAGAAGGCGTTATTTTAAACAACAAAGGTAAAGTAGTTACCAATGCAACGGTAGAAGTTGAAGGCTCAGATCTTAAAGTAACCACCGATGAAAACGGTAAATTTGTTATAACAGAACTAAAAAATGGCTTAAAAGAGCTTCACGTTGTAGCCCCTGGTTATGCGCATCTTCATCGCGATATAACAATAACTAATGATGAAAACCAATCGGTTACTTTTAATTTAAAGCGCTCGCCTATTGAAGTTATTGATATTGAAGCGACCCCTATTCATATGTCGGCAATGGAATCTGCATCGCCTGTTAGTGTTTTATCTGGCGAACAACTAAGACGACAACAAGCTGCAACCCTTGGCGACAGCCTTGAAAAACTCCCAGGCGTTAATACAAATTTTCACAGTAAAGTAGCCAGCACACCTATTATTCGTGGTTTAAGCGGCCCTCGCGTACTTATTACTCAAAATGGCCTTGATGTTAGTGATGTTTCGCGCGTTGGCCCCGATCACTCTGTTGCATCGGAGGCGTCTACCGCACAACAAATTGAAGTATTACGCGGCCCTGCAACGCTGTTTTATGGCAGTGGCGCAATTGGTGGTGTGGTTAATGTAGTAGATAACCGCGTACCTACCGACAGCACCACGCGTGGTGAATGGAACCTAGAACATAACTCGGTAGATAACCAAAAAGTGGCCTCGTTTAATGCCACCACAGGCACAGACTCGGTGGCTTTTTACGCCGATGCATTTTGGCGTGAGGCCGATGACTACGGGGTACCTGTAGCTGCCGATATAGATAGCGACGGTGAAGGCCATAGTAGCGATTACAAAGTTGAAAACAGTAATGAAGAGTCTGACGGTTTTACTGTTGGCGCTAGCTATTTAATGGATAACGGCTTTATTGGCTTAGCAGTAGAGCAATTTAATCGTCAATACGGTATTCCTGGTCATACGCACGGCGAGGAAGAAGAGGAAGAACACAACGACGAAGAAGAAAGCGTATTTGCTGATTTAGAGCAAACTAAAGTGCAATTATTAGGTGAGTACAACCTAGATAATAAATGGCTAAACAAAATAAATCTCCGCGCTGGCCATACCGACTACGAACACGCTGAAATTGAGAGCGGCGCTGTTGGCACTACCTTTAAAAACGAAACCAACGAATTACGCATAGACCTACTGCATAACCAATTTAACGAATGGAATGGCGGTATTAGCTTTCATTACAAGCAAAGCGATGTTGAAGCACAAGGTGAAGAGGCCTTTACTCCTCCATCAGAGACCGAAAGCTTTGCTGTAGCGTTAATGGAAGAAAGGCACTTTGGTGATTTTTTAGTGCAGGTAGGTGGGCGTATTGAGCGTGTAACCATTGAAGCAGGCGACGTATTGCTGCCAAATATTGACGCTCACGCACACGATGAAGCAGAAGAAGCCGACGAGCATGATCATGGCCACGAAGAAAGCGCAGAAACCACTCGCGTATTTGATGTAGAGCATGAATTTACGCCAGTCAGTTTATCGGCAGGGGTAGTATGGGATTTTACATCTAACTATAACTTAGGGCTTTCGGTATCGCGCTCTGAACGCGCACCTTCTGCCTCTGAGTTGTTATCGTTTGGGCCGCATATTGGTACTGGCACTTACGAAGTAGGCGCACTATTTGATTTAGATGAAGATGGCCATTTGGGTTTATCTGAACAAGCAATTGATCTGGAAACAGCCAATAATATCGATTTAACCCTACGTAAAACTCAAGGCGATGTTGGCTTTATTTTAAATGCCTTTTACAACCAAGTAGATAACTACTATTACCAAATAGACACCGGTTTATTCGCCGAAAGTGGACACGACCATGGCGATGAAGAAGAAGGCGTTGACGAGCACGACCATTCATCAGAGCTACCCGTTTATTTATTTAAAACAGATGATGTAGTTTTACATGGTTTTGAAGCGCAAATTGCGTGGCAACTAACTAACGAGTTTAAGCTAGATGTATTCTCTGACTACGTTCGTGCACGCCTTAAAGACGGCGGCGATTTACCCCGTACACCACCGCTTCGTTTTGGCAGCGAACTAAGCTATCAAACAGATAAACTCAGTGCGCATATTCACGTAACTCGTTATCAAGAGCAAGACCGCACAGCCCCACAAGAAACAGCCACAGACGGTTACACCTTAGTTGATGCGAGCATCTCTTACGACCTTTCAGTGTTAAACCAAGATATGTCTGTGTACCTACGAGGCACTAACTTAACAGATACAGAAGCTCGCGTGCACAGCTCGTTTGTAAAGGATATAGCGCCACGTCCAGGACGTAGTTTTGCGCTAGGTATTCGCGGTTATTTTTAAGCGTTAAAAAATTATAATTAAAGGAAATAAACATGAAAAAACTATATCAATTAAAGCTTATTGCACTCGCTATTAGCGCTACATTTATTACGGCCTGTGGCGATGCAGAAACCAACATTGTGGAAAAAGATCCTATTGTTGTAGAAGACGAGCACAATCATGATGATGATCACGACCATGACGACGGCTATACCATAGACTCACTTGGCAGACTTGCCGTTCTGGCAGGTGACAGTAACGAAGCTAGCTTTTTTGATTTAGATAACAACGAATTACTTGATACATTTACACTGAACAATGACTCAAACACGTTATCTGCATCACCAGGCTTTCGTTATGCTGTTATTGCTAATCGTACTCAAGATTACCTAGGGTTTATAGACGGCGGTATGTGGCGCGAAGATCACGCAGAGCACTTGCATGATTATGAGCAAGGCCCTGCGTTTAGCAGCTACGAGCTAACAAGTGGTAGTCGCCCTACACACTTAATAACTCACGACGGGCAATTAGCAATATTTTACGATGGCGATGCAGAAACCGGTACGCCTGCCTCAGTAGAAGTGCTAACCGATAACGATATTACCAATACAACAGCTACACTAACGGGCATTAACTACGACATTAACATGCATGGTGTAGCTGAGCCTCGCGGCGAGCATTTACTCTCAACCATTCGCCGCGACGATGCAAGTAATACATCTAATGCCAAAGTACTTCCCGATCAAGTGGGTGTTTATCATCTTCACGATGGTAATTACGAACTAGAGCAAACGTTTGAAATAACCTGCCCCGATTTACACGGCGCAGCACAGAATCACGATTATGTTGTATTTGGTTGTGGTGATGGTGTATTGATTGCCCATCAGCAAGGTGATGTATACAGCGCTCAAAAAGTTGTAAATATAGATGCCGTAGGCGATCAGCGCATTGGTACTTTGTACGGCCATAAAAGCAATGACACAATTTTTGGTATTGCCGCAGGGCATGATGGCAGTGGTTCAGTATTGCTTAGCATTCATCCTGAAAATGCCGAAATGGAAGAAGTAGAATGGCAACTTGCTGATGGCGCAAGTGCTGTTTCTTATTCTTTTTCAGCCAGTGGTGAACACTTTTTAATACTCGACAGCCTAGGCTTTTTAAATGTACTTACTGGGCATGAACATGACGGTGAAATGCACTGGGAACTCGCAGGCCAAGTAGATATTACTCAAGCAGACGTAACCACAATGCCCGAAGGAATGAGCTTTAGTATGACAGTGGCGCAAAGTGGTCAGTTTGCTTATATTGCCGATCCAATTGCTCAACACATAGTGCAAGTACACCTTGAAGATCTAGAAATTGAAAGTGAGCTAGAGTTAACTTTTCCACCTGCAAGCATTACCTGGTTAGGGATTGCACAAGAAATAGAAGATGAAGATCACGACCATTAATTTAAAACTAACGCTTTAAGTTAAAGCCACAAAACAAAAAACCCGTAATTAGGTTTACTAATTACGGGTTTTTACAGCTATTTATTTAGCTCTATTGTTACTTACGACGCCAGCCACTCCACACATCATCTATATCATCGGCTTTATTTTTTTTCTTTTTCTTGCCTGTGCCTTCTGGTTTTGCCATTGGCTTTTCATTTTTAAGCGCATCAGCTGCATCAAGGTTTGCTTGGTTTACAGCAAAACCGGTTACTTCTTCACGCTCTAGGCGTAGTTTGTTTTTCTTCTCGATTATTTTAAAGTGATGCAAATCTTCATAATCAACCAATGAAAGCGCTAAGCCTACTTCACCAGCACGGCCGCTTCGACCAATACGGTGCATGTAATCAGCAGGACTGCGTGGTAGATTAAAGTTTATTACCACTGGCAGCTTTTCAATATCCAAACCACGTGCAGCAATATCGGTTGCGATAAGTACCTCTATTTCGCCCGCTTTAAATTTTTCTATTACGCGAGTACGTTCACTTTGGCCTTTATCGCCATGGAAAACTTGTGCATTAACACCCCGTTTTTCAAGCTTAGCCGCTAAATGCTCACAGTCTTTTTTAGCGTTCACAAAAATCAGCGCTTGGCGCCATTTATGGGTTTTAATTAAATGCGCTAAAACTGTGGTTTTTTCACCTTTGTTTACGGTAAAAACACGCTGTACTAAGGTGCTTTCATCTTTGTTTTGTACTTGTATTTCAACAGGGTCGTTTAAAAGCTCTTGCGTTAATAGCTTAACTTGCTCAGGGAAAGTTGCTGAAAACAACATGGTTTGTTTTTTAGCAGGCATTAACGCTAAAAGGTCAGCCAGCTCTTCGGTAAAGCCAAGGCTTAGCATACGGTCGGCTTCATCAAGCACAAGCGTAGTTACATTATCGAGCTTAATCGCATTGCTTGAGATTAAATCAAGTAAGCGACCAGGTGTTGCCACAATAATATCGGCGCCGCCGCGTAGAGCCTGCATTTGTGTATTAACCGACACACCACCAAATACCGCCACCGTTTTAATTGCGCCATTAAAGTTAGCTGAATACGATTTAACGCTATCGGCCACCTGCGTTGCAAGCTCGCGGGTAGGTACCAAAATAAGCCCAGTGACAAAGTTGCCTTTGCTCGCTACATTTTTAGCGCTTTGCTCTAAAAATAAGGTTTGTAGCATAGGCAAAGCAAACGTTGCTGTTTTACCTGAACCGGTATTTGCCCCTGCAATTAGGTCACTACCCGCAAGCACACTAGGTATAGCCTTAGCTTGAATAGGTGTAGGCTGGGTATATTCCAAATCGGTTAATCGAGCTAATAGCTCTGGAATAAGGCCAAGTTCGGAAAAAGTGCTAGGGCTTGTGGCTGAGGTCATATTTATTACGGGCTTATTGCTAAAAAAGTAGCCTGTAATTTTAGCGTATTTAGCGCTTATTAAGTAGAGATTAGTGATTTAAATATCAGCGGCGTGTTGTAAAGGTAACTGTAAGCGCAGGCTAGCCCCGCGCATTGTCCTTTTATATTACTGGGTTTTATTTAACTGTGTTTGTAATCTACTTTTAGTCTCTTTTAAGGTATCTAAATAGGGGTATGTGGTATCTACGACATTTAAAGCAGCCTCTATTTTAATAAGTGCCTGTTGTATATTACCTTGTAATTCATAGCCATAACCTAACCCCCATAGTGCATCAACAGATTGTGAGTGATGCTTAACATTATGCTTAAATACTGCCACAGCCCGCTCATATTGCTGCATATTTACTAGGTTGTAACCAAGTTGCCTAACAGCCGCCTCTGGAGGTGTTATTTGCTCCCCCCATTGCTGAGATAACTTTTTATAATAAACATCAATAGATTCTATATCATCGCTTAAAGCACTCATGGGCATTTGTTTGGGTAAAAATAAATGATGGTAAGCATTAAAGGCCCCAGCGGCAGATGTTAAGTTATGCGATACATTTTCAAATGCGTCACTGAAAAAGCGTAAATTTGGCAAGCTATTAGATTGTAAAGCTTGCTGCAGCTCATTATATCGCTCACGCATTACGCCAGCTTCTTCGCCAATATTTATATAAACATAGTTATTCAGGTCTTTTGATTTATTGATAAACGAATTAGTCGCTTTTACCGGTGCGCCATAGTTCCACCAAACGGCAGGGCTGTAAGCAATATGCGCTTGGAAAAGCTCAGGATTAGCTTGCATAGTATAAAGTGCAAACACGCCTGCTGCTGAGCCCCCAGCAATCACATTAAAGTTATGCGTACGATAGCTTTTATTAATCAAGGGCATAAGCTCTTGCTCAATAAATGCTAAAAACTTTGCTGCGCCTCCGCCTTCACCTACCGGGCCTTGTGGCTCTTTATTAACTGTGGGGTATAAATCTCTTAAGCGATTAGTGTTTTCAATAGCGACAATAATAACCTCAGGCGCACGATTATCATTTTGCAAACGCTCAATAACAGCACTGGCAAGCGGTATATTACCCGCTCCATCTAAGCGATATATAACAGGATATACCTTGTTTGGCTCAGATTGATAGCTCTTAGGTAACTGAACGACAACTGTGCGTTCTTCGTTTAAAACAGCCGATTTAAATGTATGTGTGTGTTGCGGATAGCCAATGGTTTGCTGTTTTAAATCAGGCTCTGCAAGTGTGCTACTAGAATAAAATATAAATATACTACATATAAAAACAGCGGTTAATAAACGCATGACTAATCCTTTATAAAATAGTGTGTTATTTAATCTAACAGGCTTTGAGGTACAAAAAAAGGCGCATTGAGCGCCTTTTTATCTTTAACAGGTAATTACCAACCTATTGATTTTACTCAACCGTAACCGATTTAGCTAAGTTACGTGGTTGGTCAACGTCAGTGCCTTTAATTACCGCTACGTAGTACGACAGTAGCTGCAATGGCAAGGTGTAAACAATTGGCGCAATAATGTCGTCAGTGTGGTTTACGTTGATTACACGCATTGTGTCGTCTGACTCAAAGTGTGAATCTTTATCTGCGAATACGTAAATAATGCCGCCACGTGCGCGTACTTCTTCTACGTTTGATTTAAGTTTTTCTAGCAATTCGTTATTTGGTGCTACAACAATAATTGGCATGTCGGCATCAATAAGTGCTAATGGGCCGTGTTTTAGCTCGCCCGCTGCGTAAGCTTCTGCGTGAATGTACGAAATCTCTTTAAGTTTAAGCGCACCTTCCATTGCAATTGGGTATTGCGAGCCACGACCTAAAAACAATGAGTGGTGCTTATCAGCAAACTCTTCTGCAAGATCTGCAATACCATCAGCGAGTAATAATGTTTCTTCTAACTTAGCTGGAAGTACTTTAATTGCATTTACAATTGCGCTTTGATCAAGGCCTTTTTCCTGAGCTATAGACGCAGTAAGCATTAACAAACCAACTAACTGCGTTGTGAATGCTTTAGTAGATGCCACGCCTATTTCAGCGCCTGCTTTAGTCATAAAGGCAAGGTCTGATTCGCGTACAAGCGATGAACCAGGTACGTTACAAATAGTCATTGAGGCCATGTAACCTTGCTCTTTAGCTAGGCGTAATGCAGCTAGCGTATCGGCAGTTTCACCCGATTGAGAAATAGTAACAAGTAAGCTATTTTCATGAACAAACGACTGACGGTATCTAAATTCAGAAGCTATTTCTACATTACAGCTAACACCCGCAAACTGCTCAAGCCAGTAACGTGCAACCATACCTGAATGATAAGACGTACCACAGGCAATAATTTGCACATGTTTTACATCTTTAAATATTTGCTGAGCGCTTTCGCCAAAGGCATCAATTGCCACACGGTCGTCGTTTAAACGCCCTTCAAGAGTATTACGTACAGCAAGTGGCTGCTCGTAAATTTCTTTTAGCATGTAGTGACGGTAATCGCCTTTGCCTGATGCATCTTGCGTAATGTTTGATTCAATCACTTCACGCTCAACTGCGTTACCGTCTGCATCAAAAATTTCTACTGTGTCACGTGTAATACGTGCTACGTCGCCTTCTTCTAAAAAGATGAAGCTACGAGTAACAGGTAGTAATGCTAACTGATCAGACGCAATAAAGTTCTCGCCAAGGCCTAAACCAATAACAAGAGGACTACCTGAGCGCGCTACAATGATTTCGTTGTCGTTGTCTTTATCAAATACAACAGTACCAAAAGCGCCTTCAAACTGTTTAACAGCTGCTTGTACTGATGCAAGTAACGTTGTGTGTTGTTTACGAAGTTGGTGAATTAAATGCACCATTACTTCTGTATCAGTGTCTGATAAGAATTCGTAACCATCTGCTTTAAGTGCTGTACGTAGACTCACGTGGTTTTCAATAATACCATTGTGCACAAGTGCTAACTGGTTGTTTGATACATGTGGGTGTGCATTTGCTTCTGTAACGCTACCATGTGTTGCCCAGCGCGTATGTGCAATACCTGTATGACCGCTAACACCTGCTTTTTCTAGAGCTGCTTCTACGTTAACTACTTTACCCACTGCTTTAACAGTATTAAGTGTGTTGACATCAAGCAATGCTACGCCTGCTGAGTCATAACCACGGTATTCTAGGCGCTTAAGGCCTTCAACTAAAATTTTGTTTACTGGACGTTCTGCAACTGCCCCAACTATTCCACACATAGTGTCTCCATTAATTTTTAAAATACTTGCTACTGAGTAGCTATTGTATAACCTCTGCACAAATTAGTTTTACACCACACGCCTCAATTGCTTTGCGCTTATCGTCTGCTAAGCCATCGTCGGTTATTAATGTGGTTACTATTTTCCACGGTAATTCTAAATTTGGTATTTTTCGGCCAATCTTATCTGATTCAACCATTACAATTACTTCACGAGCGGCTTTTGCCATAACTTGGCTTAAACCAACTAGCTCATTAAAGGTAGTAGTACCGCGCTTTACATCTATGCCGTCAGCGCCAATAAATAGCTGATCAAAGTCGTAAGAACATAATACATTTTCAGCAACTTGCCCCTGAAATGACTCAGAATGTGGATCCCACGTTCCGCCGGTCATTAAAAGTGTCGGCTCGTTCTCGAGTGCTAATAAACGACTCGCTACTTTAATTGCGTTGGTCATAACAACTAACCCACGCTTATCAGCAAGCTCAGGGATCATAGCTGCCGTAGTGCGTCCGCTATCAATAATAATGCGGTTATGATCTTTTATAAGTTTTGCTGCAGCTTTTGCTATTGCGACTTTGCGCTTTGAATCTACTTCATCGCTAACAATTTCTTTAGGTAGTGCAATAGCACCACCGTAGCGGCGAAGTAATAAGCCACTTTTTTCAAGCGAGGTTAAATCTTTTCGAATGGTTACTTCAGATGTTTGAAACTGCTGTGCTAACTTTTCAACGGCTACTTCACCTAATTCATTAACTTGAACTAGTATATTGTGACGACGCTGCTGTGTGTTTCGTTTAGTCATAAAGCTCGTGAATTAAGTTTCATTTCGAAAGTTATGCGATTTTAAACGAAACAACTTAAATGGCAAGTGAACGAGCAAAAAAAACACAGTTTTATTCTAATAATAATAAAACTAAAAGTACGGTAAGCTGTAACTAATTAAGTTATAAAGATAAATACAATGCAGTCATTTAACAGTATCAGTAAAGAATACTTAGCACAGCGAAAGCAAGCAGGTGAAACCTGCCGTTTATTTAATAAGAGCCCAAGTAAAGGCAACTTAAAACGTATCAAAGAGTTATTTTTAAAGTCGGGTGATGGTGTAATTATAGAATCAGGTTTTCATTGCGATTACGGCAATCAAATAGTTCTTGGTGATCGTACTTTTATAAATATTAATTGCACTATTTTAGATGCCCCAATTAGTGAGGGGGCAATTACTATCGGTGATGACTGCTTAATAGGTCCTAACGTTCAGCTACTTGCTGTGTCACATGCTACTAATCCAGCAGAAAGGCTTAATAAGGAAAACTTTGCAGCACAGATTAGCATTGGCAATAACGTGTGGATTGGCGCCGGAGTTATTGTATTAGCTGGCGTTACCATTGGTGATAACGCTGTTGTGGGCGCAGGGTCGATAGTAACCAAAGATGTTGCAGCTAATACAGTGGTTGCAGGAAGTCCGGCGATAAAGCTCAAGGATATTTAACACGCTAAAGCCCGCCCTGTAGGTCGTCATTTATGGCGACAATTAATTAGAATTTAAATATTCCAAATTTATACGATCCGTAGGCCGTCGTTTACGGCGATAAAAAGGCAAAAGCTAGCCTGGAACCCCTAATTTATCCCTTAATTGCTCAATATCTTTATGTTGCTCAAAATACTGCACAACTGCTTGAATCTGTTGTTGCTTTATACCTTCAAAATTATCGGTTAGATAATCTTTAATCTCTCCAAAGCTCCACGTTAATTTCATTTCCGGTGGGATTGCGGTTAAGGCAGTAAACACCTCTTCAATCGTTTTATCGTCAAGCAAAAAGCGAATAAACTGCATTACGGCTAAAATTTGTTGATCAACTATGGATTTTTCAACTTCTGTAACACGACTGAGCACCTGTTCCGGTGTTTCAAAAAATAAAGCCAGCTCTGCAATATTAGCGAGCGCTGTTTTTACTTGTGCTTTAATTTCAGCATTATTGGCATCCTTAAATCGCTCTAATAATTGCGAATGCAGATTTAGAGCAGCGGTAAAGTCTTTTTGACTCCCATAAAAAACGACTTGGTTGTTCATCGCTTTAGCCACCCGAATTTGAATCTCTTCATTCAATGAGTCTTTGAACTGCTCAATCAAAGTTGCGTAGCTGTTGAGTGCGTCATCAGGCTTGCCTTGCTGATCATAAGTAAAGCCTTGGTTAGCCATCGCTTTAGCCACCTCAATTTGAAGCTCTTCATTCGATGAATCTTTGAACTGCTCAATCAAGGTTGCGAAGCTGCTGAGTGCATCATCAAGTTTGTCTTGCTGACCATAAGTAACGCCTTGGTTAGCCATCGCTTTAGCCACCTCAATTTGAAGCTCTTCATTCGATGAATCTTTGAACTGCTCAATCAAGGTTGCGAAGCTGCTGAGTGCATCATCAAGTTTGCCTTGCTGACCATAAGTAACGCCTTGGTTAGCCATCGCTTTAGCCACCTCAATTTGAAGCTCTTCATTCGATGAACCTTTGAACTGCTCAATCAAGGTTGCGTAGCTGTTGAGCTCGTCATCAGGTTTGCCTTGCTGACCATAAGTAATGCCTTGGTTAGCCATCGCTTTAGCCACCTCAATTTGAAGATCTTCATTCGATGAACCTTTGAACTGCTCAATCAAGGTTGCGTAACTGTTGAGCTCGTCATCAGGTTTGCCTTGCTTAGCATAAACGACACCTTGGTTTAACATCGCTCTTGCAACAAAATCCCAACTCTCTTCATTATGTATACTTTTAAAGTTTTGTATTAACTCATCATAAGATTTAAGTTCAGCATTTACATTTTTCAACATAGAATGGGCAATAGCTGTATTCCATAACAGCTGTGCATGAAATCGAGTTTGTTTTTCACTATCTTTCAAAGTTTTAATAGCTAAATTTAGATATTTTAGAGTCTCTTTATAGTTCTTTTTCCCATAACCAACACTTGCTAGATTTAGGTATTCACGCGCAGTTGTGTGCCCTTTACTTATTTTATTAGTGCTATTTTCTAATATTCTTAATGATTCAGGGTTTGGCTCTTGTTTCTCTGCAATAGACCTTTGCACATCATCAGCCGCTGCTTCAACTTCTTTTCTCTTCTCTTCGATAATCTGACGGGCTTCATCGATATATTTCTTTAAGTATTCAACAGATGTATTAGCCTCACCTAATTGCTTTTCCAGAGAAACTTGCGCATTGGCTAAAATTTCATCCGCATTACTGCTAATAAAGCCTTCCATCTGTTGATGCGCTACATTTTCTGCTTCTTTTCTACTTAGCTTATAAATAAGTAAACCGCCCAATGCGAGAAAAATCGTTAATATAGAAAACCACCAATTTATTGAGTCTTTTAAATCACCAATTCGCCCATTAAAACCAGTAAATTTATTAGCTTGTAGATTCTTTTGCGCGTCGAGTTGAGATTGGAATCTAGATAGTTGAATTGTTAGCGCTTGCTGCGCCGCTTCTAGGGTTTTAACATCATTACCGAGTGTTTTTTGTTGTTGTAGTTTTTCATCCAAACTAGCAAGTTGGCTGTGCATACTAAATAATTGCTGGTATACCAAATCATGATTTCTCTGCGTATTAGGTAACGAAGGAGCTATATTTACAGGAGGTGCGACTTGCGTAGCTGCGACAATATTTACGTTCAGCAAAGTCGATAAAAATAAAAAAAGTAAGATTAAACGCATCCATCATCCCTAAAAAATAAGCCTGCTTGGCCAATACTAAATCGATAACTTATTGTAACTCTGTTAATTTAACTGAGTTTTACAATACATACCATCTAAAAATACTCACTCGTAAAATAGTTTAAAGCGATGCGCGCAAATCAAAAAGTAAAGATTACATTTAATGGCAATGCTACATCATTCAATCTGGCGATATTTTCAGTATCATAGCTAAACGTCATGTGATTAGTGTTACTCACTTAAATAATTTAAAAAGCAATCGTATTCGCGCAGTTAAAAGGCTGATACTCCATATACTCGCTGATCAATAAATCGAGCATAAACTTAAATTACGTAAAGCTTAGGAAAATAATAAGTACTACAAAGTAAGTATTGATCAACTAAAAATGAAATAACCTTTCGCACGATAATTTGAAAAACTGCTTTCTCGCATTTAGAGTCGTGAACTTCACCGTAGGAAGTCGTAGTGCCTGTGCGGTGGAGAGTCACATGGTAAATGCGGGACTCTCTATACGTCGCGAATCGCTTCGCTCGCCCGACCTACTTGATAGGCTGTGAATGAGTGAGGATTATTTGTCATATTTTACTTTTCTGCAGACGTAAAAAAGCCCGAATCGTTAGATCCGGGCTTTCTACAATGTGAAGCTTGTGTAATGTCATAGTACCCACAGCGGTGGAGAGTCACGTTGCAAATGCTACTTTATTGGCCGACTGAGATATTAAGGGATTTTGCTGTGATTTTAGCGTCGGGAGTCGCTTCGCTCGCCCGACTTACGTGCTAGGTATTGATGTGAGTGTGTGTTAATTGCGCACATTTCACTTTTCTGCAGACGTAAAAAAGCCCGAATCGTTAGATTCGGGCTTTCTACAATTTGAAGCCTGGTAATGTCCTACTTTCACATAGCAAATGCTACACTATCATCGGCGCTGTTTCGTTTCACTACTGAGTTCGGCATGGAGTCAGGTGGGTCCAAAACGCTATTGTCACCAAGCAAATTTGGGCGTTAATTCGTATCGCTACAAATTAACTGAATTTGGAAAATATCTGATAATATTTTTTAAGTCTTTCTAAGTAATATCTACTTTAGTCATATTAACTTCTGTCTAAACTGTCGCATAAAACGCGTTTGGCGTTGTATGGTTAAGCCTCACGGGTAATTAGTACAAGTTAGCTTAATGGCTCACACCACTT
>NZ_JADYXJ010000037.1:0-23194 GCF_015864365.1 Pseudoalteromonas sp. SWXJ133 | reverse complement strand
ATATTGTTAAAGAACGTTTTGAGTCGCTTTAGCGTCTCAAGGGATGCGAATAATACACCCTTTATTTTTCGAGTCAACACTTTGTTTTAAACTTTCTTTCGACAATTTAAAACCGAAGTTTCATTTAACTCTCTGAGGTAGTTCGTGCCTTGCTATGCTTCGGCGTTTCCCGTCTCAGTGGGGTCGCATTATAGGGAGATTCGAGCGGGGGTCAATGTTTTATTTCAGCTTTTTGACAATTAAATGAATTTAGTATGAAAGCTATACAAATAAAGGGCTGCGAGGCTTTTTCTGCCTATTAAATAACCAATGTATGAACGACAAAACTATGTGCATACATAAAATTATATTATTTGGCTCTGTTAGGTTAAGCCAACTAAAGTTAGTCAGTTGGCTTTTGATAAAATATTGCGTATGTCGTTAATTAAAAGCTGTAATTAAAGCCTGCGTAATAGCGCCGACCCGAATAGCTCGAGTTAAGTAATCGTGCATCGGTATCATCACCTAAACGCGTTACCGATTCCGACTTAGTTAAATTAATAACAGCAGCTGTTAAGCTTAGCCCTTCATACAAATTAACCGATGCATTAACGTCAACTTGCTCGTACGGATCTTGATATACATTTAACCCACTATTAAGGCCTAATACTGTCTCCCCTCGTTTGTTATAAGAAGCGCGCACATTAAAAGCGTCACCTTCATAATAAACAGAAGTGTTGTACTGATACTTTGCACTACCTATTAATGCCGACTGACCAAATTCTTCACCATTTAAAGTTACATCTGCTTTGTTAGTTTTGTTATAGGTGTAATTTGCGTAAAAGCCAAAACCATTATCAAAGGCATGCTGAATAAATACTTCCGCGCCTTTAGATACCGCATCGGTACCATTACCTACAGTGCTATACGGAGCTATATTAATAATACCGCCATCCACTATGTTATTTTTACCGGCAAAACTTTGCTCTACATCTATTACCAGTGGCACAACAAAGTTATCTACTTTTTTATGAAAAAGCGCCAATCCAATAGCAGAACCCTCGCTGTAATAATACTCAATAGATAAATCTGCTTGAACTGATTCAAATGGTTTCAAGTTTTTATTACCGCCACTACCGCTAAAACCAGGCAATTCATTAAATGCAGCTCTATCATCGGCCCATTCATCCGATACAAATGTAATACGTTGCTGCGCACCTAAATCGCTGTAATCAGGACGAGACATTACTTTTGCTATTGCCCCACGTATAACTAAATCGTCAGTTGCATCCCACGCTATATTAAAGCTGGGTAGTATTTGAGTATCTTTGTTTTGCTGAGTGACTAACTGATAGTCTTCTACAAAACGTGCGTCACCCGTTACTGGCTCACCTGTTGCGTCATTTGTGTGATCTAATTGGTAGGTATATAAGTCGGTAGATGAAGTAAATGTTTTAGTTTGCACAACACGCACGCCCAAATTACCTCTTACTTCACTAAACTCAAAATCGCCTTGAATATAAAAAGCAGATATTTTTTCTTCAATGTCGTAAACAAAGTTATCTTCAATACGTGTATAAGGAACATAATTAGCAGTGACCATATCGCGGTATTTATCCCAATCGATACTTGGCATTTGGTTTATATTAAAACCACCAGCAATATTACTCTCACTCGTAAATACATTTTGAGCTAATGGCATTCCACCATTCCACTGGTAGCTATCAAACTGTGTAATGCCTTGCTCGCTTGCTTCGCCCGCAGCAATATCAAAATTAGGATCTAAAAAGAAGGTATTGCCAGTTTCACGATGAAGCGTGGAGTTACGGTATTTAATACCTGTTCTAATCGTTTTTAAAAAGCCCCAATCAACATAAAAGTCGACATCAGCTTGGTAATAATCCTCTTCTAATTCACTACGTACAAAACTCGAATTTGATGAACCCGCATCACGACCGCCTCCAATACCATTTTGTAAGTTAGTTAATGTATTAGGGTCGATATTAAGTGATACATTATTTTGGTTCAGTGACCAGCCAGCAGTTTGAGAAGCATTTTGTAGAGTAGAGGCGTTTTCGCCGGCGTTTGAACTTTTATATGCAGCCTCCCAGCTTTCTTCTGGCCCTCCTTCTGATTTTGTATTACCCACAACAAAACGCGCTTTAAAATTATCGCCTTCATAAGTTAAATTAAAATCAAAGGTATCTGAAGTAGATTCTTCACGTACATAACTGCCGCGCATCCACGGAAACTGCATATCTTTTTCAATACCGCTTGCCATCGCATCGTATTGCATACCAGTGACAATAGTGCCCGACTCATCAAGATTTACATCAGTTAAAAAATCAGAATTTAAAGACCACTCTGGTATATCAATCACAGATTCTGTTCTGTCTTGCCCGAGCGTAAAGCCAAAGTAATTAAATCCAAGTTCTAAACGATTTGTTGGTCGCCATTGCGTACTAAATTGAATTCCTTCGCGCTCACGTTTTTCGTTAAGAACTGAACCTCGCACAACTTGTGGAAACCAAACGCCATTGTAACTATTACCGTTTGCATCATTAATAGCATCCCAACCATTATTGTTATCAACGGCGTTGCCATTTATATCTGAAGGTTGTCCACCGCCCGTATAGCGCCATACATTTGCATCAGTTCCGCCCGAAAGTGTTCTGTTTGTTCTTTCCTGATAGGTATAGCCAACTAATACACCAAAGTTTTCATCGTCGTTTTTCCATGAATATAAACCCGTAAACTGCGGTTCGTACTCTTTTGTAACATCAGCGTAAGTACTCTCTACATTGAATACACCTGAGTTTGCATCCATACTCAAAGGTTTTCGGCTATGCATTAATACAGTACCACCAACCCCACCTTCATCTAAGCGTGCCTCTGGCGATTTATAAACCTCTACACTTTCAATCATCGAAGACGGTAACAAAGCATAGTCAAATGAACGCGAAGGCTCACCCGGGGAAGACGCAATAAAATTACCATTAAGCTGTGTAAAAGTAAGTTCTGATGATAAACCACGAATACTGACTGACGAACCTTCCCCACCATCACGCTCAATTACCACACCGGGTACACGCTGAAGAGAGTCTGCTACATTTTTATCAGGAAATTTTCCAATATCTTCAGCGGTAATTGCATCAACCACAGAGCCAGACATACGTTTTACATCTAAGTTTTCGGCCATGCTTGAACGGATACCACGTACTTCTATTACTTCTATATCTTTTGTATGCCGCGAGTTTTCATTTTCTTGCGCAGCAAAAGCGTACGTAGAACCCAAAGCAGAAAAAATTGATACATAAAGTGACGACTTACACAATTTTGAAAAAGGAAAAGAGTTTATACTTGTTGCTATCATGTGAGAGGCTGTTCCATTTAAATCTGCTCGTAAAGCTAAAGCGAGAAGTTAGTCCTTTTACGCAAGTTATTTACGTAATGGCAAAAATTGCAGCCAATTTTACACAGCCAAACTTAACCGTTTGTTAACCAACAATATAAAATCGAATCAATCCTCTTTTAACTGTATTTATACCTATTAAATGAAAGTTAAACCCCAACCCACACAAAAAAAGCTCAATTAATAAACTAAGAGGGCTTTGTTGTATTTAATAGCTTAATAAAATAATTACAGTGCACAAATCATAAGAGTATAAAAACAAAGGGGTATTATTAGGTGTGGTAGTCAGCAGCTTACATTTTAAAAACAAAGCTGCCGGATGATATTTAAAAAGTTGAAGACTTTAAAGAGTAGATGACTTTTCAAGCGTAGTTATAACGTCTGAAAGCTCAAGCAATGTAGGCTTCCCTCCTAAATAATTTGTATCTATATGGTAACTATTGCCAACCCAGAAAGGTGCTTTAGTTGAGTTATGTCCATGTATTGAAAAGTCGACTCCATGACTTTCAACTACCTTATTTTGTTTAACTACTTCGCGATCCCATAACAAAGATTGCACAATCACTGATTTATCATCAGGGTAATTTTCCCAATTCCACGATTGCGGAAATGTATGAGACAACCCAATTTTATAGCCGCGATATTCAAGTACTATCGAAAGCGGCTTTGTTAGCAACTCATCACACATAGCATCGAGCTTTTCACTCGATACATACTTATGCCAATTGCCACCATTGTCCGTCCATAATTTAAAAGCGGCAGCATCATTACTTAGTAACGACTCCAGCATTAAATGCTCATGATTACCTAATATCAAACATGCCTTAATTTCGTGTAAGTACGCAAATAAATCATATGTTTTATCCCCGCGATCAACAAAATCGCCTAGGCAAAACAAAGTGTCGCTTTGCGGGTTAAAATTTACGTTATTAAGTGCGCTTTTTAACGCTGGTAAATCACCATCAAGATCGCCAATTACAAATACTCGGCACTTATCATTTATGAATACGGCTTGTTTTGAAGATACAGCCTGAATAGCGTTAATACCTATATCCAAAATAGACTCCTATAGAATGCAATCTAAAACTTAGATTAATACTTGAGTTTATAAAGCCTTAAGGTAACACAATATAGTTGATAATTAATGAAGGTAATAAGATTTGATTGAAACTAAAAACACATGACGGCGGATTTTTGCTACAAGCTACATAAGTAATGTAGATAGTTTTTAGCCGATAGTAAAAAGCGGCTTAGCAAAATACCTAAACAAGCTATTAGCTAGTTAACAGCACATATTTATCAGCCAGTTCATCTAAGCTTTCACGCTTATTTGGATCAGGCTTTATACAGTCAATAGGGCAAACACTTACACAAGTAGGTTTATCGTAATGCCCTACACATTCAGTACATTTACTAGCATCAATTTGATATATTTTAGCTCCCATATAAATAGCCTCATTAGGGCATTCAGGATCGCACATGTCGCAGTTAATGCATTTGTTATTTATGAGTAGAGCCACTTATAAGCCTCTTCAATTAATATCATTATAAAACAAAAAGATAGAGCTAAACTAAATGTTTTTTGACTACTTTTGATACAAGTCCAGTTCAATAATAAACCTTTATTTTTCTTTAAATCGTAGCACACATTCGTAACACACCATTTTATTTTTAGGTGTAAATTGCAGCCACGAATTATGCCTATTTTTCTCTGTTGCTTTGTTGATCTCAATCAATAAAAATCGCCGCAAGGCCTTTATTTATATAGGTTATTACAAAGTGAAGCACTCTTTATCAACGCTTACCAAAGTTCAATACACGAAAGCTAAACTAGAATGGAACCAGCTCAAACCGCCGTTTTCTATGCAGCACATAAATCGGTGTGTTATTTTGGCCACTAAAATCATCTTTTTTAAAGGAAAAGAGAATTTAAAACAAGGGACTAAAAAATTAGACACTAAGCGTTTATCTAAATATGAAGCACAACACAGTCTTCGTATCATATTTACGTTATCTAACATTGTGCCTTTTTACTCGATCTTATCTAAATCGTTTTTAGCTCCAACTGAAACCTCTAGCTTAAAGTGGTTTTGGTACGTTTCTTCAAAAGTCTTTTATTTGGTGGACTAGGTTGATTGAAGTTTAAAAAGCAGAAATATCTGACAATGTAGTTTGGCTAACAGCATAACGACTCAAAAATTTTAGCCGTTATGCTGTTTATTGCTAGATTGTTTTTAAATAAGTTACCCGGTCTTTAAACCAGCTATTAACCATACGTTGGCTAAAGCTGTTCATTGGGCTGCTGGCATTAGTACGTAATTTACCCCATGATTTTTGCAGTTTAATATCAAACGTAGTATCCAATTCATCATGTAATTGAGTAGCAATATTTAGTATTGCTAAAACGGTTAGTGGATTTTCTGTTTGTTCTATTAAGCTTTCTAAATCAGCCTTGGGAGATATCCCTTGATTAAGAGCCAAGTACTGAATAGCCCTACCTCGATTAAGTGCACTACTGTCATGTAGTTTTATTTTATTGATTAAAGGTAATAACTCATTTGCCTCACTACCAAACGATAACAGCGTATTCATTGCCCAATAGCGATCCCATTGTTCATTTGATAACAATACTGCCTTTAACTTATTTTTTACTTGTTCAAACGGTTGTAGGCTCATATCTATTATATTGATAAAGCGGGCAATATTACTTTTGTGCTTTAAACCAAAAGTATTGGGGTCATCTTTTGCAATATCGACTAAATAAGATTCAGGATAAAAAGCTAAATCGGGCATCGATCGCAGCTTTTTTTGTAATCCTGTACGCATTTCAATCACTTCATCCGTGTATTGTGGTAATAGTGCTAAATTTTCAGTTTCGAAAGGATCTTGTTCAAGGTCGTATAATGCCTCTAACGGCTTATGTTTAAAAAAAGCACTTTGTACAGAGTTTAACTTGTTAGCCTTAAATAGGTATTTCCACTCTCTGTAAGCGGCCTGTTTATAACGGTAACTTGAAAACAATCCATCTGGGTTAAAAGGTAAATAGTTACGAATATATTTATATTTACCTTTGCCAAAGCCTCTTACCATATCGTATTTTTCATCAAATCTATCGGCAAATGAAAAGTTTGTATCACGCTTATTTAAATCATCTAAACTTAAATTTTTTGACAAAAAGCTTTCGCCATCCTGCAACTTAGATTTAGGTAAACCTGCCAGTTCAAGCAAGGTAGGGGCAAAATCTATAAAACTAATAATGCCATCTACTCGAGTCGATAGCTTAGCTTGTAAATCTTTATGTAATAAATGTCGAAAATTCTTTGGTACACGAACAACTAAAGGAACATTAAGGCCTCTTTGTGAAACAAACCCTTTGCTACCTGGTAAAACACCACCATGATCACCAAAATAAAATATGAATGTATCCTCTAATAATCCTTCCTCTTTAAGCTGATTTATTACCACGCCCATCTCTTTATCTACTTTTTTATGTAAGTCGAGATAACGAGCGTACGTATATCTGAATAGTTCAGTATTGGGGTGGATAGGATCTAATTCTACTAAATTGGGATTATGTATCGTTGGTAAATTTTCTATATCGCTTTCAGGAAAGTGTAGTTTTCCTTCATGCGTGGTTTTCCACGTTTGCATATGAAAGAAAGGTTGGCCTGCTTTGCGATTATGCCAGCTCGCTCCCTTTTTTGACGAGCTCCAATTATTCTGTGGTGAGATAAAGTTATAGTCTTCTTTGGCATCATTTGACGTGTAATAACCTGCTTTAGTGAGGTAATCACTTATTGTGCTTAATTCTTTAGGTAAGTTTATACGCTCAAATGGGCGGTGATATTCCATTGCTAATTTAGCAGGATACGCCCCCAGGGCGAGCGTTGTTCTTGCTGTTGAACATACAGGCGAGTTAGAAAATGCATTATTAAACACTAAGCCTTGCTCTGCCAAAAACTCTATATTGGGCATTTCAGCGCCTTTAGCGTTATACAATTTTAAATACCGTTTCGAGTTATCCTCTGATACTAACCAAACAAAATTTGGCCTTTTTTCAATCGCTTTTTTGGAAATAGGCGAGTCATCATTCGATATAGCAGAAGACTCACAACCCGATAACAGAGCAGAGGCAAGGCATATCGTTAGTATATGTCTCATTCCTAATTTTTTTATTGTCATAATATTCATCACTTATTAAGATACAAAAATAGCGGCACTCAGTACGCTTATTTAGTTAGTTAGTTAGTTAGTTAGTTAGTTACTAGTAACCAACATCAAAAAATCGAACTGATCCAGCAGGAACAGTAACGTTCATTTTATTATCAGTTATATGAAACGCTTCTTTAGATAAAATATCTTTTACCCATTTCGCTTTTTTATGAAAATGTATAGTTACATCTCTATCTTGAGGGTCAATATAGCCTTGATCGACTAAAATAATACGGCTATGTTTCTCGTCTAACTTAATTACAGACCAAGCAGAACCTTCAACACGTATAGGTAAATTTTGTGCTCCGAGCTCAATTGAGTGTTGCATCTCTGGGTAAAATTCTTCTGCACCTATCTCTTTATCATTACTAAAACCGACTCTTCCATTTGATACAAAATAAGGGGTATTTTGTTTTTTTAATTGCGCTGCAGATTCTATAGGGGCGATTGGGATCATGCCATTTGGCATTGGCGGAATGAAATTCAACCATCTATATTGCACACCTAAGGCCGCTCTAGAATAATCATACTTTGGTAAGTTTGTACCCGCCCATTGAATTTGCCCTAAACTCATCAAAGCATTGGAGTCATTTTCACTGTAGTGATTCATTTCGTGATGATTAGTTATTGAATGAGCTAACTCTATGTCTACATCTTTTATTAGCATCCATGAACCGATTGATTGCATTGCATCTTTTTCAACAATCGGTAAAACACCCGACTTCATTAATGCAAATAGAACATTTAATCCTGGCTGCTCGGTATAACGGCTATCAAAAATAATACCCATTCTTGAACCATACGCAGCTCTTAACACGGCAGTTCTAAGGTAGGGAGATACACTGCGCTGTCCACCAGGGCTAAGAGGACGCCAACTGGTTGGGTTATCATCAACAAGTCTCATTGCGTAATCGTTAACATAACCACCTAAAAACATGCCAACTCTACCGGTAAAATTTATATCTTGCGTACGTGATGTCGTATCCTCAGCAGAAGGAACTAAAATATCAGCGTACTGCCCAGAAAAAAACATATCTTTCCAAGGTTGCTGTTGAGAAGTCGTAGCCCAAAAAACATCTTTATATCTAAAATATAATTTTGCTTTGCCTTGCTTACGCATTGCTTTGGCTAAGCGTGGCATATACTCCGAGATAAAATAAAGTACTCTTGGATCTTTCGGGTCGTGCATTTCAGCATATAAAAAGCCAAGAGCGGTATTAGGAGCGGCCTCTAATATAGCCTCCATTGTGTCAATACTAACCCCAAATGGGTCTATACCGTGACCAGACCAAACAACAAAACTTTTTCCTTTGGCCTCAAATGCCTTCGCTTTTTTAATTAATTGCTCTCGCGTATCTTTGTATTTACCTCGGCGATCTTGCTTAAGCGCAATTTTGCCTATTTTTTTAACTAATTGGCTGCGATCCCATTTTTCAGTCCATCGCTCTTGGGCTACGCTAAGAAAATCGGCACCATTGAGTTTTTCCACATCACTATTTAGCTCTGCTTTAGTTAGCATTACCCAAGGTTCATTAGATTTCTTTTGGTAACTTGGCATTTCAAAAGCTAATGTTTGTTCATACAAATCATTAATATTTTTTTCAACTTGCGCTAACCGACCGGTTAATTGATGAGGAGTGTCTAACCAATTTTTATTATTTAAATCAAAACTATAAATAGTATTACCTCCACCAATTTGGCCTGCCGCAAAAAGTTTTTCGCTAGTGGCTGATAACTCTATATCATTAAAAATAAGGCCGGTGTGCTTTTCGCCAACTTGTTTTATTAACTTTCCTTTTGCATCAATTAAATAAGTAAGCCCCCCAAATTGAAGTACTATTTCGTTATACTTAGGTAATAGTGATGTGCCGTACACATGCGCATAACGCTGTCTTTGTGCAGATGCTATTTTAAAGTCTGCAATGCGTTTAAATTTGCTATTGTAAGCAACAAACGATGCAGCAGACTTTTGACCACTTTTATAATCACCGAAAAATAATAAATCGTCTAAACCATCCTGATCTAAGTCTGCGATGTCGATATCCGTTATCATCATATTTTTAGAAATGTCTTTAACATTTCGATCTGCAGGGCTAATTTTGCTTATTACCTTCTTTGATTTAGGGTCAATAAATCCCATAAAATCCCAACGATACTTATCACGATCTAAAGTAAAAACAAATAAGCTGTCTTTGTCGCTGGATAAAAAACGACCTGATTCTATTTTGCGAACCACACCCTCTAATTTTGTTTCGCTGAGTAGTTGTCCATTACTATTTAGCTCATACAAAATAAAGTTATTCCCCCCTGCGTAAATCCGTTTTTCACCGTCAACACGTGCTACTGCAACTTCACTAAAGCGAACTTTTTTAGGTGGAGTAAATTTCCAAAGAGGGGCTACCTTATTTTTAGATGTGGTATCCCATGCATAAATACTTCCATCAGCACTTGCTGCTATTAGCTCATCAGATTGATCATTATTTAAATCCGTACTATTTATCTCAAAAAGTACTGCTTTATTTTGAGTTGCGCTTCGCCACAGCTCTTCACCATTTGAACTATAACTTGCTACAGCACCATCTAATTCAGATGTATAAACAACGGGTTGACCATTTACTGTACCACTTGTAATTTGACGAAGACCATTGCCCTGTGTCGTAAAATAATCTTGTGAAACTTCACTTGCAAAGCTGCTAACACAGAAAAGTAACGTTATTGATGCCGCGCTTAATTTATTAACAATTTTTTTCATTGATATACCCTCACCTTTAGGTGAATTGAGAAACTTTAATATAATGTGTGTGTTTTAATGCGATAGTTAAATATTTACCTACTTAATTTATAAACAGGCCCTAAAAAAACGTGTAGAGGTGCGCTCCTAAAAGATAAATTTTAGAGTGGCGTGTTTATTTAAGTTACCCGTTGTTTATTTAAAGTAGGCGTTATAAAAGCTTATATAAGCAATATAAAACTGACTAAAAGTACTTATTATTAAAATACTCATTTTAGTTTTTAGCTCTTTTATAAGTTGTTGTGGGACTAAGTAGCTGGGACTTACTTTCAGAGAATCCTTGTAAAATATTATTTATAGAAATGGTAATATTGTCGCTGTTGTTTATTAAAAACAATGAGTCATATTTTTTACGCTCAGGATATCCAGTCGTTTTTTCAATGATGTTATTTTCAAAAACTAAATGTGAAACAGAAAATAAATTGAGAATAGGCGCTTTATCAAACACTTTGAATGTGTTGCCTTTTATTACAATATTTTTGTTATATCGTGATGTTTCTTTAAACTGCTCATCAATTCCAGCGTCTACGGCTATAACCCCCTGCCCCCACTGACTATAAAAACTATTTTCAAAAATATTATTTTTAATCGTTACATCTCGAACGCCACCTTGCTCAAACCAAAAATTTGCGTCGCCTTCAAATAAAATGGCCGATCCCGATGTATGAAAATAGTTATTTTCAACTAACGTTTTACCGCGGCTATTTAACAACATACCTCTGGCTCGGTTTTTACGAATTGTATTTCCTTTAATTATGACGTGTGCATAATCTCGAACCTCAGCAACAGAATCACCTTTTTGTAACCGGCTATCAAATGGCTTAACAAACTCAATTCGCGTTACTTCATTACTAACTCGAGTACTCTTTGCAACCAAAGCTGACCCATAAGTTATCAAACTGGGGCCATGAACTAGCTCTAACTCAGTTTCTGAGCCTATAAAATCGAAACCAAATTGCTGTGGATGTTGTAGCTTAATTTCTACCGTTTTATCATCTATAATTTTATCAATTGCAGCATAAATTCCATGTATGTTAGTTGCATCATCCTTTTGACTTTCGAATAAGTTATCAATCAACTTAATTTTTCCAGTACAATTAACAAAATGCGTTGCATCCGCTGTTGTGCTTACAATACGCCCTTTGCTAGGAGAGACTTTAGAGTCTTTGATTGTAATATTATGAGATCGTTGAGCAATTACTCCCATCCCCCCTGCATGATGAATGGTAATATTATGAAGTTCGACATTGTTACTGTCTGAAATAACCACACCGGGGTAATCACGATGCTTTGCCTGAAAAACTAATATATTTCCAACTTTTGCTTTCAAATTTGGATGAAAAATTCTTACAACGTCGCCTCCATCTAGCTTTTCAGCACGTAAAGCATTTCCAGTAAATATATCTTGCGCCATATACTCAGGCTCACGCAGTGCAAAGTTAAACTCTAATACACGCTTGTATTCATATTTATATTCATCTTGCGAAATTTGTTTACGTTTAAGTCTGTCTTTACTTTTTATTCCTGAGGCTTGAAATAGCTGAGACTGAAATTTTAAAATACCGGCCTCATTAATCTTATAAGGGAATTGGTCTGTAAATTTTAAATCTAAATACCCTTTTCCAGCACCAACAATTAATGCTTCGGAGTGAAAAGCCCGAGAAAAGTCGATAGAAAAATTACGAAGTATAATATGACTACTTTCATCTAAAATAAATGGCACTAAACCACCATGAAAAATAAAAGTAGAGTTATTTCCATCTATTTCAAGATTATTAAATAATGACAAAGGAAATGTAATACGTTTAATACCTGGGTCATTATTGCTTATATACATTAATCTATCGGCGGCTCGCTCTTCATAAAAGTCGTACCGACCTTTAGGAAAAGTGATTTTTGTTGCACCGATTTTTTTAGCCTCTTGCAAAGCTTTATATAAGCTATGGGTACTGTCGGATCCTGTATCTTTAATCGCGCCAAAGTCGCTTATATCTATCACTTTATCATTTGCAATAGTGCACAAGCTAAATAGAAATAGAGATAGAGATAAACTCAAAGTGAATTTAACGACAGAAATAAACATAAAAGATCCTTTGCCATATAATTTGATTGAAGTTACTTAATAGAGCCGTCGTCTATTAAAGTGCCTTTAGAGCTATCATCAACGATAAGCACTCGTTGTACTTTGCCATTATAAGTATTGTTTTTAAGTTCAATATTTTCACTGTTAACAAACTCAAAAAGTGGGCTATCTGGATGCAATACAGGCTGGTTAATATTACGATTAATCGTATTACCCGACACCGTTAAACCGCCAACTCTATCAGCCCAAACAATACGATTACCAAAGCTATTTATTGTGTTATTTTCAAATCGAATGTTGCGATCGTATATCTCATCTTGATTAAAACTTGTGCTAAGTCTTGGTGTTATGTTTAAAACCGCATGAGGTTTCCCTGCATAAGCTACATAGTCAAAAGTATTGTTTCTTATGAGTACGTCCTCTACTGCACCCGATTCGTACCAAAAGAAGGTTTCTCCACGAAACAAAATTGATGACATCATTGATGAAAAGAAATTATCTTCAATAACGGTTTTTAATGGTGTTTTTAAAACTACATTACGCGCGCGGTGGTTTTTAATGATGGTTTTACGCATTGTGAAAGTAGGGTTCCACGTTTTATTTTCTAACAAGTCACCTTTGGTAAGCTGTTTTGGCAAGCTATCTTTGAACTTAATCTGCGTATAATTTTCATTAATTATGTTTACCGATTCAACTATATTTATATTTTCTCTTTTGGTATTTGGCTGGTGTATAAACCAAATTTCATCACCTTGACCAGTAAACTCAAATCCTGTTTGCTCAAAGTGACCAAACTTGACCAATACAGTGTGACTATCAATTATTTTGTCAACTATGGTGTAAGTACCATGTACGTTTGCACCGTCATCTAGCATATTTTCAAAACGACTATTTTCTATTAAAATATCGCCCTTACAATTAGCAAAGTGAGTTGCATCAGCCGTTGTAGAAATTAAGCGCTCTGAACCATCACGTAAATAAACGCCTGAGTTTAGAATCTGAATGTCTTCACTTTTTTCAAATAAAAACCCCATTCCTAAAGCGTGATGTATAACTACATTATCAAACACTATATTTTTAGAATTTTTCACTTGAAAAGCAGGTGCGTACCGATGTGTTTCTCTGTCGCCTTTTGAGCTTGTTAACGAGCCAATCGGAGGGTGATTTTTAAGTTTTTCGTGAATTCTTAAAACACCATTTCCTAAGTCTTCTACGTTATCTGACTTGCTTTTACTGTCTATACCACCATGAACAACTCGCTTTTCATTTTTATCCCAAGCAAGTGTAGAGCCTAAATAGTCATAACTAAATCCATCAACATTTGGGAACCGAATTTTTCCTCCTTTAAGATCCCACTGATGATCGCCTTTAACAGGCCTTACGTCTCGATACCCTTGTTTCTCATTTACTGCCAGTACTTCAGCTACAAACGTAAACGGTATATCCCAATCAATAGTAATGTTGCTAACTTTAACGCTTTTATTATTATAAAATTCAAATGGCGCTATTTGCCCATGAAAAATAAATTCAGACCCAGCACCTTCAATTTCAACTGAGTCAAAACCATCTAAAGAAAAAGCTATTTTTTTTAATCCATTACCATGATTGGTAATTCGTCGGTACTCACTTGATGCATATTCAGGTAAAAACTTATAAGTCCCTTTCTTAAATACAATTTTTAAATCTTTATCTTTTACATTTTTCAGAGCGCTGCGAATAATCGGGGTCATATCCTGCGCTACCGGTTCAAAAGTTAAAACCTCTTTAGCGTACAACTGCATAGAAAGCAGCGGTAAAGCACTTAAAATTAAGGGGATTACTTTAGTTTTATAATTCATTCTTATGTCTCAATTTTTTATGGGTTGTGTTTATGATCTTAATTGAACGCTCAGAATTAATATTTCTGAGCGCTCAGCGCCTAAGCTACTGAAATTTCTTTCGGTATATATGCTCTATTTCGCTGTAATACGGCGTTTTAGGCTTTGGCATGTAGGCTGGCCATTGGATTGGTGAATACACTTTATCACCCGGTATATTTACTGAATCAGGATGGTGTAATCGATAGCTTTCACATTGAGTACTTACACAATTTTTACCCCATATATCAAGCACCTCTTTAACTGCTCGCTCAGACTCTGGATATGCACCCTTGTCGTCTGTTTTGGCAATCCAATCGAGTAAAATTTGGCGATGACGTAAGAGCTCTTTTTTATACTTAGGCAATGCAGCTAAATTTTTAATTTGGTCAGGGTCTGATTGCAGATCATATAACTCCTCTACCGGCTTTGTTGCAGAATAGTATGCTGCTTGCACTGGGGTTAGCTTACCTTCTTCATATAAAGCACGAGCCTCTATAGAGTATTGTTTTTTATCGCGGTATTGCGGTTGAGCGCTCGAAAGCTCTGGATGAAATTGGCGTATGTAACGGTATTTTTCAGTTCGTACGCTTCTCGCTCTGTCAAATGTATAATCCATTCGATCTTTGGCTGAAATAACGTAATCTCGACCTGAAAACTCTTCAGAAAAAACATTCTTACCGTCATAATAAGAAGGAATATCAATCCCGGCTAAAGCAAGGCTGGTTGCTGGTATATCTAAACCGCTGATCAAATCATTTCTTACAGCACCTTTACCTTTTAATAGCTCTTTACCTGCAGGCCAACTGATAATTAAAGGTACTTTTACGCCATCCTCATAAAGCTCCTGTTTGTGACGAAGTAACAGCATGCCATGATCTGAAAACCAAAAAATTGCAGTGTTTTCTAATATATTATTGTCATCTAACTCTTTTAAAATTTGGCCTAATTCGATATCAGACAAAACTTGAGTTTTATAATGCTTTGCCCATTCAGCGCGTGTTGCCGGGGTATCTGCATAATAAGGTGGAAGCGTCATTTTATCAGGGTCGACTTGAGGAACGTCTTTACCCTTAAAGTTATGATGCTTTCCGCCTTGTAGCTGTATCTGACCAAAAAACGGTTTATTTTTAAGGTTTTTAGCCCAATCAAATTTAGTGCCGTCATGTGCACCTTGAAAGCCCGCTTTTCCTTCGTGAGCATTGTAAAGTTTGCTACGATCATACTTAAAATTGTAATCATCTTTACCAATATTAAATGTCTGATATCCAGCATCAACAAACAGCTCTGGAACCGTTTTATATCCTTCTGGTAAAAAAGTCGCATTGTAACTGGCACGACTAGAACGATGATTTTGAAGGCCCAAGGTCGTTTGATATTGCCCTGTAATTAATGCTGAACGTGTTGCAGAACACACTGGAGCAGGCTGGTGTGCATTTGTAAAACGAACGCCTTGATCTGCAAATTGTTTAATATTTGGTGTTGATACAGTGTAATCACCCCAAGCATTATTCCACGGATTTTGATCCTCCATATAAATCCACAAAATATTTGTCGGTTTTTTTTGATTAACGGCTAATTTAGTTTTATCTATATTTTTAATACTTTTTGAGGTACTCACCTCTACATTAGCGTGTGCGCTAACTGTAATTAGCATTGTTATTGGTAAAAAAATTCTAAGTAACATAAAAGGCCTTTTATAAAAAATGATACAAGCAATTAAATGTATCAATAAGTTGAAATACAGAACCGTTTGTTATTTTCATCCAAGAAAAACACTCCTCAGCTAACTACTCTAAAGTAATGCTTTTCCCTTCCACGATTAATCAGCCAATCGCAGCTAGGCAAATATCGCCGCGACCACTGCAACACGGGCTATCTGCTTACTGGCTAATTAATACAACTGAATCTGAAATTAATTTTTCTCCACTAGCAGTCACTTTTATTTCCCCTAGCATGTTTTTATTACTTTTAACGATTAACATGGCTTTGCCGTAAAAGGCATGACGATAATCAGCTTGAAATGGGGCTGTTGTTGCCGAATCACCATTTCCGACCCCAATAATTTCGCCAGCACCTTCAACTTTAAAATTAATTTTATTATCAGCATCAGGAACTAAATTACCGTCTTTGTCTGTAATCTCTACGGTGATATAAGAAAGATCATAACCATCTGCGCTCAGTATTTTTCTATCAGGAGATAGCGCTATTTGAGCTGCTTTACCTGCTGTTTTAACCGTTTTAACAGAAACCACTTTATTATTTGTATATGCTACAACCTTAATTTCACCAGGTTGATACTCTACGTCCCAACGCAGTCGATACGGAGAATCAAAGTATTTAACCGACTTGTCGTAACGTAGGCTGACAGGTAAGCGTACTTTATCTTCACCTTTTCGTTTTCTTCCTTTAGATTGACCATTTACAAATAACTCAACCTCTTCAGCATTTGTATATGCAAAAACAGGGATTGTTTCACCGACTTTTTCGGGCCAGTTCCAATGTGGTAATACGTGTACCATTGGTTTTTTTGTCCACTGGCTTTGGTAAAGGTAAAATCTATCTTTTTTAAATCCAACTAAATCAACAGCCCCAAATGATGAACTTCGTGCTGGCCAATCTTGATTCCAATAAAACTTATTTCCATGATCACGACCACCGTAAGGCGTAGGCTCGCCAATATAGTCAAAACCTGTCCATATATACTCACCCATAACACTTGGATTATTCTTTAAATTTTCGAATTCTATATCTGGGATATAAGCCCAAGGAGGAGTGATCACATCAAAACTGGTGACATATTTAGACTCATGCTTATTATATTTTTCAATTGGGAAATGATACACACCACGCGTACTTACAACAGATGATGTCTCCGTTCCTACAATTATCCAATCGGGGTGTGCTTGCTTAATTTCTTGATATTTATAAGCCTTATAATTTAGACCCACAATGTCCATTTCTTGTGCCATGCCTTTATCTATAAAGTCAGGGTACATGCTCAAGCCATTGGTAACTAAACGGGTAGGGTCTTCGTCATGTGCAATACGTTGTAAATTTTTAGCAACTTTCCAACCGTCATCTGTGCGCTGCTCCATAACCTCATTACCAATACTCCACATGATTACTGAAGGGTTGTTACGGTATTGTTTGATCATGTCTCGTAAATCGCGGTCATGCCACTGTTCAAAGTTCTTATTGTATCCATTTACTACAGCAGGTTTTTCAATTTCCCACATATCGAAAGATTCAACTTGCAATAAAATTCCCATTTTATCAGCCAATTCAACCAACTCTGGTGATGGAGGGTTATGAGAAGTTCGAACAGAGTTAGCGCCCATTTCTTTCATTATTTCTAGCTTTCTTTCAATAGCACGCTTATTAACAATAGCGCCTAGCGGCCCATTGTCGTGGTGTAAACAAACACCCTGAATTTGAACTCTTCGGTCATTGAGCCAAAAGCCATCGTCAGCCTTAAATTCAATTTTTCGAACACCTAGCGGTACAGAATTTACATCAACAGTTTTTCCATCTTTTACAACGCTAGTAACTACCGTATATCTATATGGATCTTCAGTGTCCCATAGCCTAGGTTGACTAATTTTAAGTTGATGTTGGATTTTATGTTCACTATTTGCAGGTAATATAAGATCTAGAGCTGTCTCATCGACTACAACACCCTCAGCTGATTTTATACTTGTTTTTATAACAACAGCTTGAGACACTTTTTCGGTATTAATAACAGTGGTTTTATAATCAACAATCGCTTTATTTTTTGTAATAGCTGGGGTTGAAACAAATGTTTCCCATTGCTTAATATGTACTTTGTCGTTAATTTCAAGCCAAGTATTACGATAAATACCTGCTCCTGAGTACCAACGAGCTGAAAAATTTTCAGGAGATAACTTTACTGAAATCACATTTTCATCGCCTGGGTTGTTTAGATAAGGTGTAATATCAAATTCAAACGCAATATACCCAAATGGACGACTGATAACCTTATTTCCATTAACAAAAATTTCAGTGTTCGACATTGCACCATCGAAGGTGATAGAAACTGATTTCCCAAGGGTCGATTTTGCTAAAGTAAAATGCTTTCGATACCACGCTGTTCCAAATACCGGTAAACCACCATTTCTAGCACTGTAAGTTTTATCAAATGGTCCTTCAATTGCCCAGTCGTGAGGCAAGTTTAACGTTCGCCATTTTGAATCTTCAAATTTGCTTTTATCTGCACCAACGTGCTCACCTTTGGCAAATAACCAACCATCATTAAAACTTTCTCTCTCATTATTTGCCCAAGAATTAGCACTAATCATGCTTATTAGCATAATTAGTACTTTTAATGGCTTATATTTATTTACAAAATTGAAGTTCAAAATACTATTCCTGTATGACTTATTAAATAGGGATAACGTTATCCTTAAAAATTAAACTTAATTGAACGGTATGTCAATATCGCATTAACTTTATATAAACTTAAAAATCATATAAAAAAACATAAACAACTGATATTCATCGTAAAATAAATAGTTATGTTCCTCGTTCTTTACAATAAATTACATTGGGAGTTAATCAGGATAAACAGCAGGGGGGATCGTTATCCTAAGAGGAGGTAATTAAAACAAGTTAAATATAGGAGCTGATAACCTACAAATCTATTTTTTTAACTGATTTGCGCACAACTAAAGTAGGCATAAATAAATGCGTTCTTTGAACTATATCTTCTTTTTCTAAAGTCATTTGTAGTGACAGCTTTGTAGCATACTCAGACATTTCAATAATAGGGTAACGAATGGTCGTCAGTGCTGGGCGACATTTATGTGCTATATCAAGATCATCAAACCCCATAACAGATACGTCTTCAGGTACTCTTTTGCCTATATCAAATAGCGCGTTCATGAGGCATACCGCCATTTCATCATTGTAAGCAACAATCGCTGTGAAATTTGCGTTTCTTTTGTATAACTCTTTAACAGCATACACACAATATTCTTCAATATTCGAAACAACGTCTTTTACAGGACTGTGTTCAACAATATTTTCTTCAGGGATTGGGATCCCTTTTGATTGAAAAAATTGACGAACACCTCGAATACGTTCTTCTTGATCGTTGTTGAGATTTAAACTGACTAAAGCGATATCTCTATGGCCTTGGCTGTATAAATAATCAGCCGTCATTCGCCCACCTGATACATTATCAAGCCAAACACATCTTGACGCTAATTCAGGTATAAAGCGGTTAATAAAAACTAAACCTGGAATTTTTTCAGCGAGATCTTTTAAATCATCAACAGAGCCAGACTTACTGTGCAAAATAATATTTTCGCAACCGTGCTCTCGAAATGAGTTTATGGCATCTATTTCGTGCTCAGGATCGTTATGTGAATTACGCATCATTACTTGAAATGACTTTTGGCGTGCTGCGGTCTCTGCACCAAAAGCAATAGAGCCAAAAAAAGGCTTGTGAAGTGCTGGAGTAACAATACCAACTAGCTCAGATCTTCTACTCACTAATGCTCTTGCATTGGTGTTGGGTCTATAACCCATTTCATCAATTACTTTTTGAACTTTAGCTCGACATTTTTTACCTACCTTCCCTTCTCCTCGCACTACACGAGAAACCGTTGAAGGTGATACATCCGCTACGCGGGCAACATCCTTTATAGTGACCATTGAGTTTAAGTTCTCCAAGAATAGTTAAGATAATTAATTTGTGCTAACGTTATCCCATAATTTTGCTCTTTTCAAATGAAAAATCTACATATCGCCTGATTATAACCATAAAAATAAGGTGGTTAAGCATTAGTGAGAAACCATGATCCAATTAAATAATAAAGACGTGATGCTTAAACAAAAAATATTGCTCGGTATCGGCTTTCTTGGAATATTTTTCTCTCATCAAGGTATCGGTATTTTAGCTATTCCTTATTACCAAATGACACTCGGTGTAGATCCTTTTTTCTTAGCCTTGGCTATAAAAGCTCCTGTTTTCGTAGCTAGTTTCATTTCCCCACTAGTTGGTTATTGGTCAGATAAATTACAAACCCCCTACGGTAGAAGAAGACCTTTTTTATTCGTATTCCCTTGGCTTTCATGTATCGTTTTTGGGTTTATTTGGATGGTACCTATTCATTGGGCGCAAACATACCAGCTATATTATTTTTCATTCATGGCGCTTTTATTTTATGCCTTTAATGCGTGTTGGACATTACCAATGAAGTGCTTGGCCTACGAGGCATCTAACAACTATCACGAACGAACAAAAGTTATGGCCTTTGTTACTTACTTTTTAAAATTAGGGGGTATTACCTATCATTGGATATTCCCTTTAGCAAAGCTAAGTATTTTTGGTGGGGTTGTGTTGGGCATGCAATATGTGGGTTGGGGTGTTGCTATAGTATGTTTGGGTTGCTTTGGTATGCTACCGGCTCTATTTCTAAAAGAGCGTGATTACAAAAAGACTGAAGTTAATAAAAATCTCCCTTTACTTTCAAGCTTAAACGCAATTATAAAAAATAAAAACATGAAGATTTTGCTCATTTTAATTGCTGTACAACTTACAGTTGGAAGCTTTGCAGCAAGCATGGATTACTACGTATTAGTCTACTACATGAATGACGGCAATATTCTGGCTGGCGCTACATCTAAAGGCATACTTTCGAGCTCATACGCAATTGCAGGTATTGCTGCAATTTACGTGCTGACATCCCTTTCTACACGTATAGGTAAAGTAAATACCTTAAAGTGGTCTTATAGAGTAACTATTATCGGCGGCTTTGCTAAGTGGTTTATATACCAACCTGGTAATGATTGGTGGTTGGTTTTAGATGCTATTTTATGTTGCTCAATTTGGGCCAGCATTGGTGTCATTGTATCTTCAATGATTGCAGATCAAATAGATGCTGATGAAGTTGCAAACAAAGTTCGTAGAGAAGGTTTGTTTGCCTCTTTGCAATACTGGATTATTGCAATTGCAAGTACCATTGCCATGATAGGCTCAGGGTTAACATTAAATTTAATCGGTTTTGACGCCTTACTTGGAATCAATCAATCACCTACCTCTCTTTTATTGATGAGAGTTATTTTGGTTGCGGGTACAATTATTTCGGCTGTTGTAGGTTATTTTTTTATTAGTAAATACAGTCTTGATGAAGAAGCATTTGAAAAAATAAAGCACCAATTAGCGGAAAAACATAGCCCGACGCCTTAAATTTATAAATGTAATGTGGCTTTTAATTTTAATTATATCAAACCACTATTATAAATCTCTATAGAGTTAACCGACCTTTGTACTGGTCGATTAACTCTATAGGCGTATTAAATCCGTGTGTAGCGTTTATAACTTAAGGTTCAAGTCTTATTTCAATAGACTGAAGTAGTTATAAGTATTTCTATCTTTTATTTTTTGAGCAAAGCCCATTCCTAAGTTTTTAAGCTGCTGCGCATTATTATAAGCGCCCATTTTGAGTTTTAATTCACTCACGGCCTGCGCTGTTGAGCCAATGCTATCTAGCGCTAAAAAGTACAAATAAGCGTATTGCACGTTATTACTCTCAAGTGTCATTGCGTGTTTAAATGAATCAACTGCAGCGGGTTTGTTACCGCTTCTAATAAGCGCCATACCGTTTGCATAATGTAGCGGCGCAGAGGTAGGTACTGCTTTTAAACCACTATTTAACGTGCTTTGCATTTTTGCTGTTTGACCAAGGCGATAATAAATATCGGCTAAATTTACATAACTTGCATCAAAGTAAGGGTCAACGCTAATGCCTTTTTGTAACGACGTTATAGCACCGTTTATGTCTTGTTTATTAAGCGCGAGCATACTTTGATTGATGTTACCTTCACCGCGCCATGTATTGACGGTATTAGCGTGTGCAAGCTCTATAATTGATTGATTAAGCCCGTTTAACTGCGCTGTTGTTTGGCTTAGGTTTTGCGCAGCAGCAACACGCACCGACTTTAATTTGTCGGTTAATAGTTGCTTGTAGCTTTTTAAGCGCTCTGCTTCGGGGAGTAAAAAGCCCACTTTAGCAATCGCTAAGCGAATAAGCGGAAGCGGCGAGTTAACCCAACTTTTTACTGTGGCATCGTTTAGCTCAGCGCCCGAATTACCTAAATAGGCAATTGCACTGGCGCGGTCTATTTCATTTAACGAAAAGTCATTAATTAAGCTCATATGTGCATTTTGCGATATCGCTTTTAATGAGCGCAGTTCAAGCATACTGTGCTCGCTTGCACTTAATGCCGGTGCTTTACCATGCCATTTTTCAAGCGTGCTTGCTGCCCATTCGTTTGTTTGACCGTCGTGGCATTGCACACACGCATTGGGTGTATCGTATTTTATTGATATGTCAGGGCGCGGAATTTTAAAGCTGTGGTCGCGCCTGTCATCAACGCCCATGTATCTGTTGGTTGGCATGTGGCAGCTAACACATTGTGCGCCGGTTGATTGTTCTTTATGGCGATGATGCTCGGGTTTGTTATATTCGCTGGCACTGTGGCACTGTAAGCACAGCCCATTTGTTTTTGTTTTAACTTTCATGGTGTGTTTATCGTGGCAGTCAACACAGTTAACTCCGGCTTTGTACATTTTACTTTGTGCAAAAGAGCCAAACACATACACTTCTTCTTTAATTTGGCCATCGGCGTGATACAAATTTGGTTCTAAAAATGAAGGACTAAATTGGTCTAAAAACGCTTGGCTGTTATCAAAGCCATCGGTTAATGGGCTTCGAAGCGAATGACACGCATAACAGCCTTGCATAAAGCTGTTATCGCGCGGCTCACCTTGCCAAGTAGCAATTTTATTATCGCCAATTATTTTCCACTGCGACATATTGGTAGGGCTTGTTTGA
>NZ_JADYXJ010000036.1:0-24215 GCF_015864365.1 Pseudoalteromonas sp. SWXJ133 | reverse complement strand
GGTCTTATTTAAGCTTCCAGCTAGACGAGAGGATAGAAGATATCCCCGATGGGTTAAGCCAAAACCATCTAAGTATCCCCATAAAAAGAAAAATGCCAGTCAGCTTAACTGACTGGCATTAGCCTAAAGCTCCTTTAAAACTGGTAAAAAGTAAAAAACTAGTTCTTGTAGTAATCAGCTATTTTTTTAAACTCTTCAGCTAAAATCGTCGCATTAATTAATGGCACACTACCTTGTTTAAATTCTGGTTTAAAAATAGCTCTAACGGCTCCATTTTGATCAACCATAGCGACCGAGGCACTATGATCAACAGCATATTCTGATTCACTACTATCGCTAATGGCGTAAATTAAACCAAGCTCTCGAACAACAGGAAAAAGGTGTTTATGCTCTCCCGACACAGCTAAAAAGTCTGGGTTAAAGTAATCTATATATTGCTTTCGTTTAGCTGGTGTATCGCGTTTTGGATCAACCGATAAAAACCAAACTTGTAGCGGATAATCTGCTTGTAAGTTTTTATAAACAGCATTTAACTTAGCAAGTGTTAATGGACAAATATCTGGGCAGCTTGTGTAGCCTAAAAATACTAAATTCCACTGTCCTAAAAATTGTTGCTTAGTCACTAATTCGCCGCGCTGATCGTTTAGCGTAAAATCAGACAGTGGCTTTGCATTTTCGTAAACTAATGCATCTACATCTGGTGGACTATTTTCATTTGAACATGCTGATAAAAACGAAACTAAAATAACAATTAACCCAAGCCATAACTGCTTCATAAAGGGAGCCATTTATCTATAAATAAGATTACAAAGAGTACCATTAAATGAATAATCGAAAAACGAAATAAGTCCATTGCAGTCTCATCATTTCCAGCAATTTTTAATTTGACGGCTTTATATATAAACACTGCATTTAATACACACGCACCTATTAAATATATTAATCCAGACATACCGATTAAATAAGGTAATACGCAAACAACAGCGAGTAAAACAGAGTAAGCAACGACGCAGGTTTTACAAAAATCGATACCATGAGTTACTGGTAACATAGGGATTTTAGCGCGTTCATAATCACTTTTTCGTGCTATAGCCAGCGCCCAAAAGTGTGGTGGGGTCCAGGTAAATATTATCATTACGAGTAACCAAGGGGCTGCTGCCATTTGGTTTGTTTCTGACACCCAACCTAATAATGGAGGCATTGCGCCAGCCAACCCACCTATAACAATATTTTGCGGCGTTGCACGCTTTAAAAATGATGTATAAACAAATGCATAACCTACCAATGCAAATAACGTTAATATAGCGGTTAAGGTATTAGCCCACACCATCAGCATAATAAAACCAGCAACCCCAATAACAGCTGCAAAACTAAGCGCATGTGTTTTACTTAAACGCCCTTTAGCCACAGGGCGATGACGAGTCCGCGCCATTTTTGAGTCTATCTCGCTATCAACCACATGATTAATAACCGCTGCAGCAGCAGAAAGTAGCCCTATACCTAACAAGCTAATAAACTGTACGACCATACCGCGCCCTACATCGGGAGCCAGCGCTAAACCAACCCAAGCTGTTAGCACCAGCATAGCTACCACTTTAAATTTACTAATTGCTAAGTAGTCTTGCAGCAAACTATGTGTACGCGAAATTAGCGATTGAGTATCAACGGGTAGCAGTATTTTTTTATCAATTATAAGTGCCATCATATTTCCCCTTTATGTGCGTGATTTTAGGTAATAACACAACCTAACCATGCTTAATAACAGTATGGCTGCCATCAAGTTATGCGCCAGTGCAACTTCCAACGGAATATGCCAATGTACTAAAATAAGCCCTAAGCTAATTTGGAAAAGCAGAACAAGTAATACACTCACAACGCAATTTTTAATTTTTTTAGAGTACGCTTGGCTGTATATTTTCCACATAATTAACGCCAGAACAATGCAAGTAACGAGTGCCCAAATGCGATGTAATAAATGAATAGACATACGCGCTTGCTGCGATAACACACCAAACTCATAATTACTGTGCTCAAGTGGTAATTGAAATACGCTACTCAATGAAAACGGTTGTGCGTAATTACACAATGGTAAACCACTACAATGTGGAGCGGCGTAATTTGCAGCCAGCCAACCACCAAGTGCAATTTGGATAATTAATACACTGAGCGCTACTAAACTTAAACAGAAATAGCGTTTTGCGCCGCTATCGCCACCCATAATAGGTTTTGCGGTTAGCCGTAAATATAAAAGCGTTATAAGTGACAAAATACTAAAGCCACCTAATAAGTGGCCCATTACAATAAGCGGCTGAAGGTTCATGGTTACTGTCCACATACCAAGGGCAGCCTGAAACACCACTAGTAGAAGTAAAGCCAAAGGCAATTTAACTGGCGTAGTTGAATATTGGCGTTTTAAAAAAGCCAACACAAATAAACCTAAAATAAGTAAGCCTAAAGCACCTGCAAAGTAGCGATGAATCATTTCTTTCCACGCTTTTGCGGTTTCGAACATCATATCGGGGTAGCTTTGAGTTGCTAAGGCTATGTCAGCCTCATGCTTAGGTACCGTTAAAAAGCCATAACAACCAGGCCAATCGGGGCACCCTAAACCTGCATCACTTAAGCGGGTGTACGCACCTAAAGCAACTACAATCAAAGCGAGTAATCCTGTTATTAATACTAAGTTTTTATAATTTTTATACATCAGATACTCCAACTTAAGCTCAACTTAGTTAGCTAGAACGAGAATAGTTAAGTAATTTTTTTAGATCTTTTAATAACCCTTTTTGTACTAAACGGTTTTCTTGTGGCTCGACCTTAAAGGGATATTCAAGTACCACTAACCCCATATGATCAATTAAATATAAACTTGCAGGATTTAAACTCTGTTGCTCGGTAATAATTTTCCATGGTAGATTTTTATTGTCGAGACTTCCCATTACAGCCATATCAACCTTGCCTTGGTTTTTACCAAGTGCCACATATAAATTATTAAGTGCATTGAGTTGTTCGCTGCATGGGGTGTTACATTCGTTTGAATAATTAAGTGCGATAGTCCATTGCTTGGGATTATTTTGCGGCCAATTTTTAAGTTTTATTTCTTGGCTTAAAAACTCGCCATTATTAGTAATTGCAGTAGGCAACCAATCAAACTTTAATGCGCCATATGCCAAAATTAATGGGATAGCGCAGCAGCCCACAAACAACACAAGGGGGTTATTTTTCATTATGTGTCCTTTTTTTACTCGCAAAAATAGCCACAACAGCACATGCAATAGCAATTAAAAACCATTGCACAGCGTAGGCATTATGCTTTTGAGGGCTCATAACAACTGCCTCATAATGAGGTGTTGCAATCTCATCACCAGTACCTTGTCTGTAAGCCATAAAATTAATTAATGATTGCTGGCTTTGAGTGCTCAGCATATTCAAGTCGATAGATTGGATTCTTGTAGGTAAGTCGTTATTTGTAGTTTTATCTTCAAGCGTAAAGCTACTTAGGTTATTTTCTTTTATTTGCGCTTTAAGAATAAAAACACCTGTAGGCAGAGTAACCTTTGGCAGTGTATCTCTAGATATAGGCGCTTTTACCCATCCTAAATTAACTAAAATCACTTTTTCTTCGCTGGCTGGCTTTAGTAAAGCAAGTAGGTCGTACCCTACTTGTCCGTTATAAACTTGATTATCTAAAAGCCAATATTGGTTTTGTACAAACCGCCCTTTTAACTCAACCAATACACCTGTTTTGTTCCAGCTATCAGGCAGGTTATGTAATTGAGACCAACTCATCACACCACGAGTATGTTGCTTAGCAATAGCGGTTAGTTGCTGCTGTTTTTGCTCACCCCGCTCCAACTGCCAAAATCCTAGTCGCACACACACAAGTACAACAACCACAACCATACAAAGTGTGATTAGTGAACTAAGCTTTTGTTTGTGCCATAAAACGAACTGCATAAAGGGTCAACTCAGTGATTATTAAAATTATTATCGTACTGTTGTTAATATTTATACTTTTTAACTTATTTAGAGCATTGTTTATTATGGTGTCAGGGAAAACTGGGGGACGACCTATGTCTCACTTTTTAGGTCGTCGCGTATTGTTTTCGGTCGTTGTTTTAGTTGTTGTTATTGCAGCGCTTAAACTTGGTTTTATTAAAGCAAATAATTCGCCAATAAACGCTACAGCACATATACAAATACAAACAAACACAGCCACACCACATCAACAAAGTGCCAATACCAAGCAGCTGCTTGGAAAGCAAAATACTTATCTTTAGTAAAGTGCCCTTTTAATATCCGTAAAAATATTACAAATAAAAGTACGGTTCCTAACGTTACATGCATGCCATGAAAACCAGTCAATAAAAAGAACGTATTACCGTAAATGCCCGCATCTAGCGTTAGGTTAAGGTCATTATATGCATGCATGTACTCCTCAACTTGCAGCCCTAAAAAGCAAACGCCCAATAAAATAGTAGCGCCTAAAAAAACTTTAAGTGGAGTGCGTTTATTGTTTTCCATCGCTACGTGGGCAAAATGTAAAGTAACTGAGGAAGTAAGCAGTATTAAGGTATTTATAAGCGGTAAGCCTTGCCAGCCCATAGCTTGAGTAGTTTCACCAGCAGGTGTTGAAACTAGCGGCCAAACAGCTTCGAAAGTTGGCCATAAAACCTCGTTAGTCATTGCATTATTGCCTGCGCCTCCAAGCCAAGGTACCGACAATACGCGTGCATAAAAAAGCGCACCAAAAAAGGCCATAAAAAACATAACTTCAGAAAAAATAAACCAGCTCATACCTTGTCTAAAAGAGCGATCCATTTGTGCTGAGTACAAACCTTGGTCCGATTCATTAATTACATTTTTAAACCAGCTAAACAACATATACACAAGTACAGCAATACCGGCATAAAGCAGATAAACCCCGCTACCACCTTCTTTACCTACACTCATAACAGTCAAGCCTGCCCCTACTGCAATAAAAAACAATGCAACAGCACCTACAATAGGCCATGGGCTTTGCTCAGGTACGTAATAATGCTCATATTCTTGATTCATTTTATTTACTCCTAGTTTCACACTAGTTTAAAAAGCTAGTTGTTACTTGCCACCAGCTGTTCACTAATATCAAATACGGTATAAGATAAAGTTAATTCTTCAATATCGCTCGGCAGTGCGGTATCAACATAAAAAAGTAATTTAAATTCAAGTTCTTCCCCTGCTTTTAGAGGTTGCTGAACAAAGCAAAAACAGGCTATTTTGTGTAAATACTTTGCCGCTTTACCTGGCGAGACTGATGGTACAGCCTGCATTACTTTATCTAGGTTGCTGTTATTTTTAGCACTAAACATTACTTCACGCATTGCACCGGGTTTTACCACTACACTGTATTCTTTTGATTTAACTTCAAACGGTGCACCACTTTGTGCGTGAGTAGTAAAGCTAACGCCGACTTCTCGATTTTGTACTATTTGTGTACTTTGCTCTGCTTGCTCAAGCGAAGGTTTTCCATTAAGCCCTGTTACATCACAAAACACGTCATACAAAGGTACTAAAGCAAAGGCAAAGGCAAACATGCCTATGCAAATAAGTACCAAACGTTTGAGTAGCGGTGCGTGTGTCATTACTTAATTACCGGCGGCGTAGAAAAAGTATGATATGGCGCTGGAGAGTCAACTTCCCACTCAAGCCCTTCTGCCCCTTCCCATACTTTTGCAGGCACTTTATCACCGCCACGCGCGCATTTAATTACCACAGCTACAAACAACAATTGCGATAAACCAAAGGCAAATCCACCAATACTTATGATTGCGTTAAAGTCGGCAAATTGAAGTGCATAATCGGGAATTCGACGCGGCATACCGGCAAGCCCTACAAAATGCATAGGAAAAAACAATACGTTCACACTCACCAGCGATAGCCAAAAATGCCATTTAGCTAGCGTGATATTAAACATATTGCCCGTCCACTTGGGCAGCCAGTAATAGGCCCCCGCCATTATCGAAAATACAGCCCCTGTTACTAATACATAATGAAAATGCGCCACTACAAAATAAGTATCGTGGTACTGAAAGTCAGCAGGTGTAATTGCCAGCATCAACCCCGAAAAGCCACCTAAGGTAAACAGCACAATAAACGCAATACTAAAAAGCATTGGCACTTCAAAAGTTATTGAGCCTTTCCACATTGTGGCAACCCAATTAAATACTTTTACTCCTGTAGGTACCGATATAAGCATGGTCGCGTACATAAAAAACAACTCGCCAGCGACCGGCATCCCAGTGGTAAACATATGATGAGCCCATACAATAAAGCTCAATAGTGCTATGGAGGATGTGGCGTATACCATTGAGGCATAGCCAAAAAGTTTTTTACGAGAAAAGGTAGGTACTATTGTAGATATAATGCCAAAGGCAGGAAGAATCATTATGTATACTTCGGGATGACCAAAAAACCAAAAAATGTGTTGGAACATCACCGGGTCGCCACCGCCTGCGGCATCAAAAAAGCTGGTCGCAAAATACTTATCGGTAAGTACCATAGTGACAGCCCCTGCAAGCACTGGCATTACCGCTATTAATAAAAAGGCAGTAATTAACCACGTCCATACAAATAAGGGCAACTTCATCCATGTCATGCCTGGGGCACGTAAGTTCACTATGGTTACAATCACATTGATTGCGCCCATTATTGAACTAATCCCCATAATATGTACGGCAAATACAAACAATGCAGTATTATCATTACTGTATGTTGTAGACAGTGGTGCATAAAAAGTCCAACCAAATGCAGGACCCCCACCAGGCATAAATAACGATGCCAATAGGATTAAAAACGCAAACGGTAAAATCCAAAAGCTCCAGTTATTCATTCTTGGCAATGCCATATCTGGCGCGCCAATCATGAGTGGTATCATCCAGTTAGCAAGGCCTGTAAAGGCCGGCATAACCGCACCAAACACCATAATTAAACCATGCACTGTGGTCATTTGATTAAAAAAGTGAGGATCGACCAACTGTAAACCTGGTTGAAATAATTCAGCTCTGATCACCATGGCCATTCCACCACCAATTAAGAACATGGTCAGCGAAAAAATTAAATATAAACTACCTATATCTTTATGATTAGTTGTGTAAAGCCAGCGTTTAAAACCTTTAGCTGGGTGATGAGCATGATGAGCTTCATTGGCGTTAGGTTGTTCTACTATGCTACTCATTAGTTCGCCTCCACTTTGGCATCAAGTGCTGCCTGTATTTGACTCGGTTGAATAACATCACCCGTATCATTACCCCACGCATTACGTTTATAAGTAATAACCGCTGCTAATTGCTTTATAGATAACTGTTTGGCAAATGCTTGCATTGCCGTACTGGGTCGCCCATGGATAACTACATCAATGTGATCTTTTATATCGCCAAGCACTATAGGGCTGCCTTTAAGTGCAGGAAATACACCCGGTAACCCCATGCCAGTAGGCTGATGACATGCAGCACAATTGGCCATATATACTTGTTCGCCTAAAGTCATTAATTCTTCTTTTGGGAGGGTTTTATCAAGTAATGCGGCATCTGCTAATGCTGCTTTTTGTTTAGCTTGCTTTGCATCTGCAAGCCACGTTTTAAAATCAGCCTCAGATTTAGCGACCACCACAACGGGCATAAAGCCATGATCTTTACCACACAACTCAGCACATTGGCCTCGGTAAGTACCTTCTTCATTTATGTTCGTCCATGTTTCGTTTATAAAGCCGGGATTCGCATCTTTTTTAACTGCAAAATCAGGTACCCACCAAGAGTGAATAACATCGTCAGAAGTCATTAAAAATCTTACTTTTTGATTTATTGGCAGTACGAGAGGTTTATCAACCTCAAGTAAGTAGTTAGGATTTTTATCTGCAAGATTCGCTATTTCATCTTGCGGGGTAGATAAAATAGAGTAGAACTCTACATCTTCACCCATATATTCATAATGCCATTTCCATTGCGAGCCTGTAATTTTAATAGTGAGATCAGCTTTGCTGGCATCTTCCATTGCAATTAGGGTTTTAGTGGCTGGTACTGCCATAGCAATTAAAATAACAAACGGGATTGCAGTCCAAAGTATTTCTACTTTAGTGCTTTCGTGAAATTGGGCAGGTACAGCCCCTTTAGATTTACGGTGATGAATAAGTGCCCAAAACATAATTGCGAACACTATCACCCCAATCACACAACATATTATAAATATGGTCATGTGCAGCTGATATACATTATTGCTTATATCGGTTACGCCTTTGCGCATATTGTATTGGCTGTTAGCCAAAACTGGGTGCGAAAAAACACATAATATAAGCCACAAGGTAGAGGTCAGTTTACCCATGTGACGGCTCCTTTGATGCTATTGCGAATGCAAAGCGAAGAGGCGTACGGCTTAAACGCCAATTCGTTATTTTTATTTTTTTAGTCAATCTCATTTAATATTGATTGGTTTTGCTGCGCCAACAACGGGTTTGTGTATATTGTGTGTTCTCAAAACTAAAAAGCTGTGAGTTATTATTAGCTCAGCACATTAATAATTAGCTAAAAAATGAACAACAAGCAAGTTTTAGTATAAAAAACAATCAGGTGATATTGAGTAATTAATAAAAAATCAATAACCAACTAGGTAACAGTAAGTTCAAAAGATGAGCAAAACAAAGGGGTTTAACGCATTCGAAGGGGGAAAATATAAGTGCAAAAAAGTTTACAGCTTAAATTGTCAGTGAGCTATTTATGCCCTATTTTTAGTGCGAATTTAAAACAAAAATGCGTACTAATTAGTACGCATTTATAAAACTGCTTGTTTAAAAGCTATTTTTAAAGTCACATCCAATCAGCGTTTCTTATAACGCCAACGGCTAAGCCTTCAATATTAAAAGACTCATTCTCAAGATCTACTTCAATAGATTCAAAATCGTCGTTTTCAGCATGAAGTAATACTTTACGACCCGCTTTCTCAAGACGTTTTACAGTTACGTCTTCGTCTAGGCGGGCAACAACAACTTGCCCGTTTTCAGCGGTTTGAGTACGATGTACAGCAAGTAAATCACCATCCATAATACCAATATCTTTCATGCTCATACCGTTAACGCGTAGTAAAAAATCTGCAGCCGGTTTAAACATTAATGGATCGATTTTGCAGTGACTTTCAACGTGCTCTTGCGCCAAAATAGGTGAACCAGCAGCAACACGCCCTATAAGCGGTAAACCTAATTGTTCTGGCTCTTCTTCTTCAATTAACTGAATACCACGGCTTGCACCTGGTTTCATTTTAATTGCGCCTTTTTTAGCAAGTGCTTTTAAATGTTCTTCAGCAGCATTGGCACTTTTAAAACCTAATGTTTGCGCTATTTCAGCACGTGTAGGAGGCATACCAGTGTCTTTAATAAAAACTTTAATTAGTTCGAGTATTTGAGCTTGGCGGTTCGTTAATGGTCGCATACAACTGGTTTTCCATACAGTACATTTAACTGTGAGTATATACAGTTAAATAAAAATCGCAAATTTAAATTAAGCCTTAAAATAGCCAAAGTAATTTCACTTGTGTACATTTTAGGGATATAACTAAAGCTAGGTTTATAAATGATTAAAAAAGCAAAGGAGTCATTATGAGTATTTGGTACCAGCCCATCACTTTAGAGCTGTGCAAGCAGTTAGAACAAGGCATTGATGGCCAAGGAACATTAATGAAAACCATGGGAATAGAAGTCACTGAAATTGGTGATGATTACTTAGTAGCCACTATGCCGGCAATTCCTGAGCATCATAACCCAATGGGAATGGTTCACGGCGGTGCTAACGTTGTACTTGCCGAAACAGTTGCCAGCTATGCAGCTAACTTTGTTGTCGATTTTACAAAATTTTACTGCGTGGGGCAGGAAATTAGCGCAAGTCATTTAAAAGCATCTCGCAACGGCACTTTAACAGCAACGGCAAGAGCGTTTCATATTGGCAAACGTAGTTCAGTGTGGGAAATAAAAATTACAAATAGCCGCAATGAGCTGTGCTGCGTATCAAAAATGACCGCAGCAGTCGTAGAGCGAAGGTAGTTACTTTTCGATTGGGTAAATTGTAATTTCCATACCCGCACCAATCGCAGATATACGTAGTAATGTATCTGCATCTAAGGCTTGATTAAAGCACTTAGGGGAAGTGCCTGATTCAAAACCAATATCAAACGTTCTACGTGAACAGCTTAACCATTGCTTTAGCGCGTTACGCGAACACGATTCAATAAGCTCACATATATGGTTTATTGCTTTGTCAGGCGTGTTTACTACACCTGTTGCTTCAATACGCGCTAATTGACGGTATTCGTCTTTGTCATAATGTAAAATCGTCGCGACTTTTTTCAAGTCTGCCACTAGCAAACTAATATCTTGCTTTGATTCAAGCTCAAGATCTACATTTAAAAATTGAATTTCCGACATCGTTTCGTATTTATCCTCTAATAATTTCATTGCAAACTTTAACGCAGTTTTACCGTTATACCAAATCAACTATGCTCTATTAACCACTTTATATAGATATTTCGCAGCTTTTAAGTATTTTTTAGCGTTTAAAGCTAGCTGGATATCAAACACTCAGCTCAATTAAACAAATAAGTCATGTTAGCAATTTAAGTGTAATCTTTTTTATTTTTAAATGATTACAGTAAGCTATAGTTTAAACTGCGACAAAATGTCGCAGTAACTAATCCCATTAATGTAATAAACTAGCCTCTAAAAATAATAAGACTAAAACATGAATAAAAAAATATTTAAGTATGCTCGCAAGTTACATAAATGGCTCGGTTATTTGCTCACATTACAAATTTTAGCTTGGCTATTAGGCGGTTTAGTCATGAGCGCTATTCCTCTTGATAAAGTTCATGGGGAGCATCTTGCAACACGTACTCTTAATAACCCATTTACGCAGGCTGATTATGTTGCCTCCCTTAACGATATTGCATCTCAGGTGGTTAATCCAACACAAATAATTTTTGAGAACTTTTTAACCACACCTATAATTACAGTAATAAATAAAGATGAACAGCAAAGCTTTAACGGTATAACAGGCCGGCCTTTTGAGCCGCCAACTAAAATACAAATTACCGCAAATGCTAAAGCACACTTACTTATTGATGCTCAAGTGACAAGCGCTGTACTGCTAAAGCAAGGTATGCGAGAAGTTGGATATAAAACCAATGTTTGGCAGGTACAATTTGACGACACATTTAACACAACACTGTATTTGTCAGAAAATAACGGCAGAGTTGTCACCGTTCGCAGCACACTATGGCGAATTTTCGACTTTTTTTGGATGTTACATATTATGGATTACGATGAGCGAGAGGATTTTAATAATCCGCTGCTTATTAGTTTTGCAGCAACCAGCGTACTTTTTTGCCTAAGTGGTATATTACTACTTATGCAAAACATACGACTAAAACGATTTATCCGAATTAAAAGTAAGAATAAATCAAAGTAGTCATATTGGTTTTTAAGAACTAGCGCACTCTCACCAAAGAGTAAATAAGCCCTAGGAAGTACCCAAGGGCAGATTTTATTCCAAGTGTTTAAATCGACTCAAATGTCGCTTTAACATTTCGTTTTCGAAAATCAACTCATCACGCTCATCCAGCAATTGTAAAACTAAAGCTATTGCCGACCAATCTAACGAAAAGTCATGTTGAATACGGGCCGCTTTTTTAACTAAGGTCACTGCAGATACCGTAAATTGCCACTGCGTAACATGCTTCCCCTCAATTGGAACCGCAATATTGTGCTCAACTAGCTCATATAAAATTGCTTCGCTAATATCACTACTCAAACATAGCTCTTTGCTAGTAAGTAAATCATCTTTTTGTGTCACGATAATTTGCATTATGGCTTGCTCCAGTTATTACGGGGATCAAAGTGAGCTTTTTCGGCTAATTCTTCCCAAAGTTTTTTACTGGTATCATCAACAGATGTTGGATTAACAATTTTAAGCACAGCAAATAAATCACCTTTGGCTTTTTTACTCATTAATCCCTTACCTTTAATACGCAAGCGTTGACCAGACTGACTATTAGATGGAATAGTTAATTGGATTTTGCCTGCCAACGTAGGTAAATTTATTTTTGTACCAAGAGCCGCTTCCCATGGTGCAAGAGGGACGACTATATTTAGGTTATGACCTTCAACATCAAATAATAGGTGGGGCACTAAACTAATTTGTAAGTACAAATCGCCATTTTGCCCGTTCGCTGACCCTAATCCGCCTTGCCCTTTTAGTCGAATTCGTTCGCCATTTACTGAACCTGCGGGAATTTTCACTTTAAGTGATTTTTTAATTTCAGAGACACGACCACTACTATCTCGCTGCGGTAACATAAACTCAACAGGCTTAACGGTATCAACTAAAGTCTCTTCAAGAAAAATCGGGAACTCTATTTCCACATCTTGTCCTTTTTGCGCGCGAGCGGCGTTACTTCTGCTCTGCCCGGAACGATTGAATCCACCGGCGCCGCCAAACATTGAATTAACAAAATCAGAAAACTCTTGATCGGTTTGAGGATCGCTTTGCTGATAATTACTTTGCGATGAGGCATTGTTACCACCATAATTACCTTGCTGTTGACGAGCACGATTTTGTTGATGACGACGTAACTCGTCGTATTTAGTGCGTTCTTCTTTGTTATGAATGACTTCGTAAGCTTCTGCTATTTCTTTAAACTTATCTTCTGCTTGAGGCTCTTTGCTTACATCTGGGTGATATTTTCTGGCTAATTTTTTATAAGCTACTTTAACTGCTTTATCGTCTGCATCAGGCGATATTCCGAGCACTGCATAATAATCAACAAATTTCATTTGCAATCCAAATCCCCATATTGAGTAAGCTTTAAGCATACTCCTTAACGTATAATCTTGTGTGGTTAAAATACGATAAATAGTAAGAAATAAATGAATAGTGAAAATAACTTTGAATAAAAAATTAATCGGACACTTTTTAGTAATATAAGTGCAGGCCTTAAGTTAACTTTATCTTTTATCTTCAAGGCTTTAAACTGCCTGTTCCTGTAGTTCACATTTGTGATGGATATGACTCGATTTATTCTGGCCTTACTGGCTTGCTGTGTGTGTTTTTCGGTATCTGCCGAACAATTTACCCGTTTTTCAACGGCTAAAAGACATTTAATTAAAACCCTCCCTGACAACGCCAAAAGTATTTACTGCGGTTGTGATATTAAAAAAGAAGGCAAAAAACTCATTCCTGATCCTTCTAACTGTGGTTACATTCCTCGAAATACACTTACCCGCTCAGGCAAAGTAAATGTGCGAGCACTACGCATTGAGTGGGAACATATTGTTCCGGCGTGGGAATTTGGTCATCAGCTACAATGTTGGCAAGATGGCGGACGTAAAAACTGCCGTAAAGTAAGTGCTAAATTTAGAAAAATGGAAGCTGATATAAATAACTTAGCGCCAGCTATTGGCGAAATTAATGCCGATCGCTCTAATTATCGTTTTGGCATGCTTAGCGAAAACGCCACACAGTATGGTCGCTGCGAAGTAAAAGTAAACTTTAAGCAACGTGTAGTTGAACCGCCTGTCTATGCACGTAAACGTATAGCCGACACTTACGCTTACATGCAGAAAACATACGGTTTAAAAATCTCTGATAAACAGCAAAAGTTATTTAATGCGTGGAAAAAGCAAGCATTTGCAGATACAAGTAGTGCGAGCAAGCTCTAAGCTTTAACACTCATTTACATAAATCAAAGTTATAAATGTTGAATAAACGAGCGAGTGTTGTAATATTTTAAACAACTTATTTACAGAAAGTCCTTAACTATGTTTAAAAATAATAAAACCTCGCTTGCCATTTTTGCAGCACTTTCGGGCTTTGCTTTAACGGGTTGTGGCGGCGGAGGCGGTATCGACTCTGCTCCTGTAGTTACCACGCCTATAGTTACAACACCTGTTAGTAGCAGCCCAACATGGACAGCGGCGGTATTTGAGCCCTCTAACGATTTAAAAAACTTTTGCGAAACCCCTCGTACGGGTAACGATCCCTTTAATAACAACAACCCCTACCCAGATCAAGCGGGGTCTGCCCTTTATGAAAAGCTTTGGCTTCGCTCTTGGAGCGACGAAACATACCTTTGGTATGATGAGATTGCCGATAACGACCCTGAAAGCTTTGCCACAGTAGCCGATTATTTTGCCCAATTAAAAACAGAGCAGCTTACCGACTCAGGTGCAAAAAAAGATAACTTTCATTTTTCAGAACCTACTGAAGATTACTTTCAAGAAGCGCAATCGGGCGTTACTTCTGGTTACGGTATGAATTGGGCGTTTATTGGCGATACAGCCGATCGTATTTTACGCGTTGCTTATCTTGAAGATGATTCGCCTGCAAGCCAAATAGGCTTTCAACGTGGTGATACCGTACTTTCAGTTGACGGTGTTAGCATTAATACCAATACAGAGTCGGGTGTAGATACGCTTAACGAAGGTTTATTTAGTCCTACTAACGGCGACTCACATACTATTGTTGTACGCAGTAACGATGGCGCCGAAAAAACATTTAATGTAACCGCTGGTAATATTGAACAAACACCTGTTCAAAATGTTAAAACGATTACAACCGCAAATGGTTCAAGCGTGGGTTACATGCAATTTAATAGCCATATAAGCATTGCCCAAGAAGGGCTTATTGATGCGGTAAATAAGTTTAAAACCGATGGTATTGATGAGCTTGTAATCGACTTTAGATATAACGGTGGTGGTTTATTAGCACTGTCGGCACAATTAGCTTATATGGTTGCCGGTAATGCCAACGTTAGCAACCGCTTTTATTATCAAACTCAACAAAACGATAAACAACCCGTTGATTCGCCCTTCCCATTTATTGATGAAGAAATAGATTACTCTACTTTTTTTAGCACAGGTGAAAACCTACCTGATTTAAACCTATCAAAGGTTTATGTATTAAGCACATCAGGCACCTGTTCGGCATCAGAAGCTTTTATTAATGGTTTAAAAGGTATAGACGCAGAAGTTATTTTAATTGGCGACACAACCTGCGGTAAGCCCTATGGCTTTACCCCAACTCATAACTGCGCAACAACCTATTACACTATTCAGTTTAGTGGCGTAAATAGCAAAGGATTTGGCGAATACGCTGCGGGTTTTACACCAACCCCTACTCCACAATTTGATGCTGATGTTCAAGGTTGTGAAATTGAGGACGACTTTGATCATCAGTTAGGCGACAGTGACGAGGCCGTTTTAGCCACCGCATTATTTCATGTTGAAAATGGCAGTTGTCCAGTTAGAACGGCTGCTGCAAAAGCAGAACCAGCTAATTTTTCAAGCTCTCGTGAATCTCTCATTCCTTTAAATATGCCGGTACAATTTACCCAGCGTAATATGGACTTAACTTGGCCAACGCTGGGTGAGGAAAGGTAATGGCTAAATTATTACTCCCATTAGCCACCTTGCTCGCTTTAGGCGGATGCCAAAGTGTAGATAGTGAGCCTGCTAAACCCGCTATATTAACGAGCGTTAATCCCAGCGTTATTACAACACTACAACAGGCAATTCAACAAGCTAAGGGAGGCACATTAGTAACACTTGCCGATTCGGTATTTACTAAACGTAGCGAACTGCTAATTGATCATGCAATGAGTAAAGGGTCTGATGGCAGAGTAATTATGGGCGCGCATAATATAAAATCTGAGAAGTTTATTTTGCAACTACGTAATAACCAATGCGAGCTTTACTATCCTAAAAAAGAGCTTACTACAGTACTTGAAGGTGTTACCTGTAAAGAGTTATAAGGCACTTTATTAATGTTTATAAATTAATAAAAAAGGCGCGCAGCATATCGCTACGCGCCTTTTTCTATTTTAAAGCGTTATTACAAGTCTTGATGCGGACCAAACACTTCATAATGAATCTGCTCGTTTTTAACACCTAACTCAAGTAACTGGTTTTTTATAAATGCCATAAAACCGGCAGGACCACATAAGTAAAAGTCACCATTACTCAATGGTAGCTGTGCTTGTACTGCGTTTAGGTTCATTAACCCAGTAAAGTCAGCGCCCTCTGTCGCTTGGTTAAACCACGTCATTGTTTGTAAGCGGTTATAAACTGCATTTAACTCATTTAAATATTTTGAAAACGAATGCTGCTGAGTATTTTCGCAGGCATGTAAATACATAATCTCTTGATTAGAGTTGTCACTTAATAACGTTTCAAGCATAGCCAGCATTGGCGTTTGCCCAACACCTGCTGAAATGAGTACCGCTGGACTTGTATTATTACGTAAAAAGAAGTCTCCTGCCGGCGGGTATAGCTCAACAATAGTGCCTTGCTCTAATGAGTGTAAATGATTAGACACCATGCCAGGCTTTGGCTGTAGCTCTTTTTTAACACTAATACGGTAGTTTTTAGCGTTACTTTTTTGTGAAATAGAATACTGGCGAATTTCTTCATATTCAGCGCCCTCTGGCTTAACTTTAATACCTAAATACTGCCCTGGTTTATGTGTAATAACAGCTTCGCCATCAACTGGCGTAAGTGTAAAACTCGTTACTAGTTCTGATTCAGCCTGTTTGTTGGTTATTTCAAATTGGCGAGTTCCCGCCCAACCACCGTGTTTATTTTTACTGTGCTCATACAAAGCAGCTTCTTCGGTTATACAAATATCAGCAAGTACGCCGTAAGCTTCGCGCCAAGCGTATTCAACATCGGGAGTAAATTGCTCAGGAAGAAGCTCTTTAAGCGTACCAATTAAGTGTGCACCTACAATAGGGTAATGCTCAGGTAAAATATTCAAGCTTGTATGCTTATGATTAATACGTGTTAGCGCTTCTTTTAATACGGCTAAATTATCAATATTTTGTGCATACGCAGCCAATGCATTAAAAAGTGCAAATTGCTGACGACCTGTATCTTGATTCGCCATATTAAAAATATTTTTAAGCTCAGGATTATGGCTAAATAAACGCTTATAAAAATGATCGGTAACAACCGTACCCGCCTGCGCTAATAACGGAACTGTGCTTTTTACAATCTCAATGGTTTTATCAGATAACATATGTGTTTCCTATGGATGAACTAACCACGACGCCCATCAACACGACGCCGCGTTAATATAGGTGTGCAGTGAATTAAAAATAATGAAAAAGCCACTAACCACAGCAAAGCACTTATTTGCCAAGCAAGGTGAGGCCCAATAATAAAAGGGAGTAATGAACGAGTAATAGCGGCCACAAGCAAAAACGCAAAAGCAACAGCCATGTAATGAGGAATAGCGAGTGTACGCCCTGTATGACCATGTGATACACGCGTCATCATTGCTAAAATCATCATACCTATTGTGCCAATAGTGATTAAGTGCAGCGCATCTTTAAATTGTATTGCACTGCTATAAAAGCTAAATGCAACCATCATTAACCCTACGCCTAACGCTAAGTAGGAAAAATGTAAAGACCATAACAACGGCACTCTCAATACCTTGCTATCCCACCAAAAACCAGCCCTGACCAGGTGAAGCGCAGCAACAGTTGCAACAACTAACGCAGGATTAATCGTGTTCAAAAACAACTTGTTGATGAAAAATAAAGTGATAGCCAAAATAGATAAATACATAACAGCTTTATCTATTTTAGGAGTGCGAACTTGTGCGGTTAAACCTAGACCTTTAGCGGTAAAAAATGGTAAAACGCGACCCGCAACAATGCCAACTAGTAAAGTAATTACCAGTACTGCGGTATCAACCACACCAAGTGCAAGCTGCATGTTTTTCTGTAAAATGAGTATTAAATACAATATATTGAGCCCACAAAGCACAGCTAAAATAGCTAAAAATGGATAGTTACTTTTGCTATTGGCTTTTAATAACATATTAGCCAGTACTGCTATGGCGCCTAGCCACCAAATAACTTGTAATGTAAGTGCAGCATATAAATTAAAATGAGCAATATCAGGCAATATCACAAAAAAGGCTAAGCGCGCTGCAAGCCATATAAACGTAAGCCACATAAGTGCTTTGCCACTTATGCTCGGTACGCCTGTCCATGTTTGTGCAGCGGTAAGTAAAAAGCCAACAGCTACAACTCCTGCAAAGCCAAACAGCATTTCGTGCGCGTGCCATAATGTTGCAGGTATCGATAAGTGCCAACTTGCATGGCCTGTTAAAATAAGTAGCCAATACCCCACTGACAAAAATGCCAATAAGCCACCGCCTAAAAAGAAAGGTCTAAAAGCGAGCATCCATAACGGCCATTGAGATACTTGATGAATAGCAACGCGTGCTGCCATTGGTTCAGTTAAGTTTATAGGGCGCATTATCGTACCTCCTGCCCTAAACCATGTTGTGCAACACAGCGCAGTACGTAACTTACTTTTAAAATAGCAGCAATAACAATAGTGCCAATATGAGCTGATACTTGCACCGCCATGGAAAAGTACTCAGCAAACGGGTAGCTAATTAAAATACTTGCCGTAGTACACACTAAACTCACAGCCAATGCAGTATTGGCAGCAAATAATACTGTTTCGTATAGTGAACTAAACTGTGTTTGATTATTTAAATTATTCAGCATTAGTGTGTTCATAGCGACCTCTGTAACTAACTACGTTACTTAGCTATTACACATACTGTGCCAACAAATTTATTCAATTAAATTCAATAAGTTAAATTAAACCACTTTACACTATGAGTCTTTATGACCTACTATAAATTAACTCACAAAAACTCGAATAGGTCATTTTGACATGAACCAGCAATTCAACCTTACACAAGTTGCTCTAGAGCTTGCTCAAAGTACACTGCACGAGCATAGCTTTGATCAATTACTAGCAACGGTTGAACGGGTGATCCCTAGTGATGCAAGTGCGTTATTAGTGCTTCAGGGCGAGCAATTAAAACCACTGGCAATTAAAGGGTTAATGTCCGACAGCCTTGGCAGACGATTTAAAATAGTAGAACACCCTCGCCTAGAAGCTATTTGCAAAAGCACACTCGCGCTACAATTTGCGCACGACTGCCCACTACCCGATCCATACGACGGATTGCTATTAGCTAAAACCGGCGACATACCGGTACATGCATGTTTAGGTTTACCTCTTTATGATAAAAACGCGCTACTTGGCGTACTTACGTTTGATAGCCTTAACGCCAATGCATTTAACAGCATAAGCGCTGATACACTCAATACCTTACAAACGCTGTGTAGTGCTCACTTTAAAACGGCCTTAGAACTTACCCATTACAAACAGCATGCACAGCACTCAAGTGCATTAGTGCAAGAACTAAATCGTGAAGCGTTAACACGGGACGGCGGTGAAATTATTGGTCAAAGTCCGCTAATGCAAACACTTAAAAACGAAATTAAACTCGTTGCAGCATCTAACTTTAGCGTGCTTATATTAGGTGAAACAGGGGTAGGGAAAGAACTTGTTGCGCGTAATATTCACTTAAATTCAGCTCGCAAAGATCAACTGCTTATTCACTTAAATTGTGCATCGCTTCCTGAAAATCTTGCTGAAAGTGAATTTTTTGGTCATGCGAAAGGGGCCTTTACAGGCGCACAAAACTCGCGCCAAGGTAAATTTCAATTAGCTGATGGCGGCACGTTATTTTTAGATGAAATTGGCGAACTACCCCTTGCCATGCAAAGTAAACTATTACGAGTGCTACAAAGTGGCGAAATACAAACGGTAGGAGAAGACACGCCAAAGTACGTAGATGTACGCGTCGTTGCTGCAACCAACAGAAATTTAAAGGAAGAAGTAGCTCAAGGTCGCTTTAGAGCCGATTTATACCATCGCCTCAGTGTCTACCCTATTACTGTGCCACCACTTAGTAAACGCGAGCACGACATAACACTCTTAGCTGGTTATTTTATTGAGCAAACAGCCCGTAAGTTAGGGATAAAACAATTAAAACTAAGCCCTGAAGCGCAACTATTGCTTAATCAGTACAACTGGCCAGGTAACGTTCGCGAGCTTGAACATGTCATTAGCCGCAGCGCCTTAAAAGCAAAACAAAGCCAATGGCAAAATCCAATAATAACCATTACAAGCGAGCACTGTGATTTAACACCTAGTGCACAGCCAAATTCAATTGTTGAAACTCAAAGCACAACCAATACCCTAATCAACCAACCTTTAAAGCAAGCTGTAGAATCTTTGCAATACAATGTAATTACCGAGCAATTAAAGCAGCATAATTACAATTGGTCAGCAGCAGCAAGAGTGCTCGAATTAGATAGAGCTAACTTGGTACGCTTGGCTAAACGCCTTGGGATAGAAGTAAAAAAAACACTATAATCATTTAAAACACGGCTAAAATGCTGCTAAAGTTATTGATTAGCAGCTAACTTACTAAAATGTGTTTTTAACAACCCTGCAAAAGCTTGTACTTTAGCAGTGCGATGCACTAAGTGATGCGTGACTAACCATACATCGGTAGGCCAGCTTAACTCACTGTGTAATATAGGTACTAAATCAGAATATTGCGCCGCTACATCATGCTGTAATCCGCCAATGCCTAGCCCTTTAATTATTGCACGAGTCGCTTCTGCGGTTTCAGATACTCGCAGCTTAATTTGCGATGCAGGAATATGTTCATCAGCCCATGCAAAATAAGGCACGCGGGCATTAAAACCCGCCACACCCGATACAAAATTATGTTGTTGTAAATCACTTAACAATCTAGGCATGCCGTATTTATTAATGTAACGTTTATTAGCGTATAAACCCGATGAAAGCTGCGCTAAATGCTGAGCAATATAATCGCCTTCATCAGGTCTTGGGCCTGCACGCACTGCAATATGTGCTTGTCCGTGATCGAGTCTTAATCTTTTTTGTTCTAAAATAACCTCAAGCTGCACTTGTGGATGTAGCGACTGAAATTGCTCACATACATCACCAAGTACATCCATAAAACCACTTACCGTCGTTAGTAATAAACTCCCTCTAAGGGTGCTATCGGCTGCTGCTATATCGTTATGTAACTGCTCTAAGGAGCTATGGATAGTTTGTGCTGTTGAAAATAACTTGGTGCCAATTTCAGTAACCTTGTAACCACGGGCATGGCGATGAAAAAGGCGTGCATTTAAGTTTTTTTCAAGATTATTAATTCTCCTAAGTACTGTGCTGTGGTGCACATTAAGCTCTTCTGCTGCCGCCGTTAACGTGCCTAATCGTGCTACTTCAAACGCTACTTTAACGTCTTGCCAATCTTCAAATTTTATCGCCATGCTACTTACCTTATACTTATGTGCATTTACGCACACAAGTGTTGCGTTTATTGGGGTTTTCTACAAGCAAAATTTTGCTACATTAGCGTTGTAAGTTTAAACACTAAAAGGTCACTAGCATGTCAGCACCAAAAATTATCGCCCTAGCAGGAAGTCTTCGACAAGAAAGCTTTAATCAAAAAATTATTAATGAAGCAGCACGTTTTGCTCTACAAACAGGTGCTGAAGTAGAAGTAATAAAACTAAACGAATTAAAAATCCCACTATTTAACGAAGATATTGAAGCGCAAGGTACACCAGGCGATGTACAGCTTTTAAAAGACAAACTACGTGCAGCTGACGGTATTTTACTAGCAAGCCCAGAGTACAACGGCTCTATAACTGCAGCACTTAAAAATGCGATTGATTGGGCATCGCGTACAGAGCAAGGTGCTGTTCCTGCTTTTCGTAATAAAGTAGTGGCGCTGTTTTCAGCATCACCAGGTGGACTTGGTGGGTTACGCGGTTTAAATCATGTACGTGATATATTAAGTGGTATTGGATCGTTAGTACTTGCCGATCAAATTGCAGTACCCGCTGTACACACATTGTTTGATGAAAATGGGCAAATTAATGAACCTGTTACTGCAGAGCGAGTATCGGCGCTTACTCATCAGTTAGTAAGCGTTGCAAGTAAGTTAAGATAACTTGCACGCCTAAATAACTAATTACTTTGTCGCCGCGAGTTTTGCGGCGATAAAATCGGTATGCGTTACATATAAAAGCCCTGCTACTTTACGTATTACGTAGTCTTCTTGGGGATCTATTTCTCCATCGGCATACGCTAAGCGCCATAATAACTCTATTATTTCAATTCGCTGCGCCGCGCTGCAATGCTCATTAATCTGTTTTGAAAACTGAAAGTAATCTATCGAATCATCTAAGCTGCTTGCCGCGTTATTAGTAAGCTCATTAACCTCAATATCTGTTAAATTAAAATACTTTTTTAAGGTTACAGTCAGGGTTCGTTGTTCATCATATTCAAGCTTGGTATCTGCACGCATAACTTCAATTAATAATGCAGCAACAGCTGTTTTTAAATCGTGCTCTTGCATACTTGGCTGCTGCTCATCAAATACAGCAAAAAGTTGTTTTATTTGTTTGAACATCACACTTTCCCTTTTTGGGTGTTAGACTAATACGTAAAGAAATCGACCTTATTACTCTTATTAATGGGTATAAAGTTCGCAAATTAAAGGATATATTTTATGAAAGGAATAAACGCACCACGCTTATTTATAGGCGCTACACTGGTGGCCCTTTCAAGTGCAAATACTGCACTTGCTGAAAAAGCCGAAACAGAGAAGCTCTACGACTTTGACAACAAAGTGCATTACTACCAAACCAAAATTGGCGAAGACAACTATAAAATAGAAATCCAGTCAGACGATTACAAACACTTTACCAATCAAAGTGTATTTTTATTACGCCATGCTGACCGTCTATGCCGCGGCAATACCTTTATGTTGAAAATACTTGAAGGCGTGCAAGAGTACGAGCGCTTTCCAACAAAACCACGTGCTTACCAACCAGATTTAAGTGTTTTACTACAATGCGAAACTAAAGAAGATACAAACAAGGGTAAGTAACCTTAGTCTTTATAACCCCAAGGTGCTGATGGTGGAGTAATCGGTTTCGTTAAATCAAAATCCACCTTAAACTCACGCCCTTGGCGAATTAATCGATAAGTAAATACTTCTGGGTAAATATACATTTGCCATGTATTACCTACAGACTGTGCAATGCCTTGTTTTACGAATAACTCTTTAGAGTATTGGTCTGCTGGAAACGACTGCATTTGCGCAAACCCTGCATCAAGCGTATGGCCACCATACATAGTTGATGCGTCGTCTGTTCCATCTTTATAACGATGATCGTGCTTTAAGCTTAAGCCACTACCCGTTTTGGTTATGATCCACGTACGTGATGCATCGTCTCCTACATGAAACGGTACTTGTAACTCAGTCCCGCTACATTTACGTACATGCATAACCAGCTTTTTATCTGCAAATGAGCTTGGCCCTTTCGCATTATCTACCGTCACTTCACCTTCAAAAGCTTTACCGCAATGCGCTGCAATACTATTAAAAAAGGCATCATGAGTAGGAATAGACACTAACGGTGCAGGGCGTGCAAAAGTTGTCGATGAAGCAACTATTAAAGTTGCTGCAGTTAATAATTTCATATGTTTCTCGTTATAGTTATTTTAAAACTCCTGTAATAGTACAGTTTTCTTAAGTACTTTATTAGAAGTATCTATATAAAGTTGAGAGCAGAGCAACTAGATAAAGCTTTTGAGTGACGATTAACAACTAAATATCTCAGCCTTCATTAACAATCCTGCTTTTGTAAATATTAATTACACCCTCCTCAGCTCGCCATTGGTAATGACTGCTTAATAGGCCCGAAAGTTCAGCTTTTAGCTGTGTCACATGCTACTAATCCAGCAAAAAGGCTTAGTAAGAAAACTTTGCAGCGCCTATCGCGTTAGCCAATAACGTATGGGTTGGCACAGGTGTAATTATTTTAGAGGGTGTGAGTATTGGTGAAAATAGTATTGTGGGTGCGGGTGCTGTCGTTACTAAAAATGTAATGCCTAATACCGCAGTAGCGGATAATCCAGATCGTGAAATAAGAACATTATCCTATTCATGATGTGATTTTAGCGTCGGGAGTCGCTGCGCTCGCCCGACCTACGTGATGGGTGTTGATATGAGTGTGCATTAATTACGCGTATTTTACTTTTCTGCAGACGTAAAAAAGCCCAAATCGTTAAATTCGGGCTTTCTACAATATGAAGTTGGTGCGCTACGCAGTAGGATGTCGTAGTGCCCACAGCGGTGGAGAGTCATAGTGAAAATGCTGCGTACTCATTGCTGAGCGGAGATTTTTCATGATTTTAACGTCGGTAGTCGCTA
>NZ_JADYXJ010000035.1:0-26501 GCF_015864365.1 Pseudoalteromonas sp. SWXJ133 | reverse complement strand
TCACTCAGTTTTCAATTGAGACTCTAATTTGTTTGCCTCGCTACCTAAGTAGCTTGGCTGTTAGAACTCAATCTGTACGAGTGCCCACACAGATGATTGCTTTATATTGTTAAAGAACGTTTTGAGTCGCTTTAGCGTCTCAAGGGATGCGAATAATACACCCTTTATTTTTTGAGTCAACACTTAGTTTTAAACTTTCTTTTTAGATAATTTAAAACCGAAGTTTTATTTAACTCTCTGAGTTGTTCGTGCCTCGCTATGCGTTGGCGTTTCCCGTCTCAGTGGGGTCGCATTATAGGGAGATCCGAAAACAGATCAACCCTTTTTTTAGATCTTTTTACTGTTCGAACAAAAATAGAACAAAACCATGTAAAACCATATGAAAACCTTCCTAAGATGATGCTTTTTTGTGCTCTTATTTATTATTTAATACAAATATCATTGCTATGTTTGATTTAGACGTTAAGATAGCAAGTTCACAATGTTAAATTAATGTTTATTTCCTGTTTATTGGTAGATCTAAAATGAAATTACCCGATCAAAAATCTTTTATCTTCTCTGTTATTCTTGCTGTAGTTGGTTTTGTTGTTGTTGAGTTCGCTTTAGGCGGCTTAGCTTTAAACCCTGCATTACTATTTGGTGCTGGTTTATTAATAGGTGCGATTGCTATTGCTGCAATGTCATCTGATGTGACTGAAGAAGCTGAAGTTAAAACAAAAACGCTTTATGTTGGTAACCTTCCTTATCGTGCAAACGAAGGTGTGGTTCGTGCATTATTTGAAGAACAAGGCAAAGTATTCAATGTTCGTTTATTAAAGGATAAGAATACTGGCAAGCGTCGTGGCTTTGGTTTTGTTGAAATGGCGCAAGCTGATGCAGACAATGCAATTGCTAACTTGAACGATAGCGAGTTCCAACAACGTACTTTAAAGGTACGTGAAGCAAAACAAAAACAAGAAGATGATTCTAATGCTCTACGTACTGAGACGGATCAGTCAGTGTAACTAGCTTTACCGCTAGCTTATTGCTAAACACATCAGCCGTTGCATAATATTGCAGCGGCTTTTTTATGTCTGTTAGTTTATTTACACACAAGTTAAGTTGGTTAAGTAGGTAGTTGACTCTGTTTGCTATCGCTACACCTGAATCAAGTAATTTTACATTCCCTTCAAAATACTGACTAATAGGCTCTGCTAATATTGGAAAGTGCGTACATCCTAATACAAGTACATCTATAGTTTTATCTATATGTAGGTCATCAAGCACTTGATGCAACTTGTTTGTATCCAAAGACTCTGTAAAAAAGTATTGCTCAGCTAAAGTTACTAACTCAACACTGCTATATAGATTAACGATTACATTACGTGCATGTTCAGCAATTAATGTTTTAGTGTATGAACTGGCGACCGTTGCCGGTGTGGCTAATAAGCCAATATGATTTGAACGTGTTAGCTCTGCCGCAGGCTTTATTGCTGGCACAACACCTACTATAGGAATATCTGTCATTTGGCGAACAGCACTAAGTGCAGATGTAGAAGCGGTATTACACGCTATTACAATTAAATCAACATTAAGCGTATTAGCTTTGATGAAATGAATAAGTGAGCACAATCGGTTGATTATTGTTTGTTGGGATTGAGCACCATAAGGTAGGAATGCATTATCCATAAAATAGCTGTACTGAGCATTGGGGATACTTTGCTTTATATGCTCAAGTACAGTAGTTCCACCAATACCTGAATCAAAGACCATTATATGCGCTGACAAACTACCGTTCCCACTTTACTTTAAGAACGGCAGTTTGCCATGGGGTATTTATAAAAGAAAGTAGTTTAGCTTTGTGTGGTTTCTAAATCGACAAGATCATCGGCCGCTGAATTTAATTGATTAAGGTTTTCGAACATAGACTTTGTATAATCTACTAACTTATCTATTTGTTCCTGATCTTGATTTAACCATTGTAGAATGCCACCTAGTTGATTTTGTAATCCAAGTTCACCCGCTTTTTCAAAAGCATTTTTAAGATCGTCATTAAAAGGGGCTAAACCCTCTACTACGTGTTTTTCTGGTGCTGGTTTATATTCTTCATAGCTTTTAACTGTTGCTATTGTTTTTGTTTGGCGTAAATCCATAGAAAAAGCCACCAGCTGATCGCTGTCTAAACTCAGCTCTTGCGCTTGTTCAAATGCTTCATCTAAATCACCACCAAAAAAGGTTTTACTTAAATCCTGTAAGTCTTCCATCATTGCATTAATAGCTTCTTGCTCTTGCTCATTTAAGTCACCATTTACCGATATCGAAAATGATACCTGTCGAGATTGCGATGATGAGCTTGTAAACGACTCACTATTACTGTTTTGCTGATAGCCACTTGCCGATTGAGATTCAAATGCATCTGCAAAGCTAATACTTACCTCATCGCCTTCTGCGGTAGTAAATTTATACTCTGCATTACTCGTCATACTGACATATTGAGCCTGGCTTATATTTACGCTGGCAGGTTGTGGGTTAAATAACGACTCTTCAAACTTATCGAGCCCATTGTAAATCCCCTCTTTGGACTTATTAATCCCCTCTTCCATGTCATCATTAAATACGCCTGTACCTTTGAGTTCATCAACAGCGTCGTCAATCCCTATTTGGACTCCTTTGCGCGCGTCGCCTAACATATCTTTGAGCTTTTCGTCATCAGCGCCGTTAGCTTTTGCTTTATTAACAGCACTACTTACAAAATCGAGTACGTTTTTTACTATTTCATCAAAATCAAATAGTGGTTTATCTGCTTTTTTTTCTGCGATAGGCAACCCAAGCTGCTCAGCCATTTTATCGCCAAGCACCTTTGCGGCCAACTCTCGGCCTCGTTGTTGATAGCTATCTTGAGGAGACGTAATTGTAGGTTGCTGTATATCAGCTTTATTATTGAATTTATTGATGTTGTTGTTTGGCGTAAAGCCATAATTACCTATTTTCATGATTAGTCTCCTAAGCGTGCGTAGTTTATTATCGGCTATAACAATAAAAACTAAAGTACAATGTTCAATAAAACAGCATAAATGCTAGCCAAAACTAGACAAATACGCAGCGCTCCCTACAATAGCGCCGATAAACAGATCTTAGATAAGGTAGTAGCGTTAATGGCAGTTATTAAAATAGATACCACACAGTACCAAACGCAGTTAAGTGAAAAAGAGCAGCGTATTAGTGCACAGTTCCAACGTTTTGGTGTGGAGCAACTAGAAGTATTTAGCTCAGAGCCAACTAACTACCGCCAACGTGCTGAATTTAGAGTATGGCACGACGGTGACGATCTGTTTCACATTATGTTTGATCAACAAACAAAAGAAAAAATCCGTGTTGATACATTTGATCCAGCAGCGCCTCTAGTTGGTGAAATAATGCAGGTGATGATTGAAAATCTTAAGCCTTGTGAAATATTACGTCGTAAGTTATTTCAAATCGATTACCTATCCACGCTAAGCGGTGAAATTTTAGTAAGCTTGCTTTATCACAAACCACTTGATGATGAATGGTTAAGTGAAATTAAAGCGCTTAAAGAAAAACTAAGCAGTAAATACAAAATTGACTTTATCGGCCGTGCTCGCAAACAAAAAGAAGTGCTGGGTGATGACTTTGTAACTGAGCGTTTAACAGTTAATGGTCAAGAGCTTATTTATCAACAAGTAGAAAATAGCTTTACTCAGCCTAATGCAAAAGTAAATATTAATATGCTGGAGTGGGCGCAAGATTTATGTAAACCACTTAAAAATGATTTATTAGAACTGTATTGCGGTAACGGTAACTTTTCAATTGCGTTAGCGGGCTGTTTTAATAAAGTATTAGCAACAGAAATATCAAAATCATCTGTTCATTCTGCTCAATACAATATTGCTAAAAATAACGTAGAGAACTTAGATATTATTCGTATGTCTAGTGAAGAGTTTACTCAAGCAATGAATGGCGAGCGTACTTTCTCTCGTTTAGACGGTATTGACCTTAAAAGCTATGACTGCCAAACCATATTAGTTGATCCACCGCGCGCGGGCATGGATGAATTAACGTGTGACTTAGTGGCTAACTACGAAAGCATAATTTATATATCGTGTAATCCTGAAACCCTTGAGCGTGACCTTGACCACCTAACACGTACGCACAACGTTAAGCGCTTTGCTATATTTGATCAGTTCCCATATACACATCACATTGAGTCGGGTGTTTTCTTGCAGCGCAAATAACCAGCCAAAATTAAAGTGCCAGTACTTTTATAAGTGCTGGTATTTGCTCTTCACTAAATACTTGAATACCATTTTTTATTAATAATGCTGTAGTTAAACCTAGCCCTTCGATTTTTACTCCGCGATGCTTTCCATCATATATTGTATTTCGTCCGCAAGAAGGGCTCGATTCTTTAAGTAGAGCAAAACGAACTTGATTCTTTTTACAGAGTTCTAGCGCTATATTAGCTCCAGTTTGAAACTGTTCTGTTACATCTTCTCCTAAATTAGTAACTACACTCCCCTGTATTATTTCAGCAGGAGCTCTAGGAGTAGGAAGCCCACCAGCGACCTCAGGACAAAACACAATTAATCTATTTTGTTTTTGCCACAAATTAAGCTGTGGATGCAAAATTGCGTGTCCTCTACCATCGTAGCGAACAGGCTGCCCTAGCAAACAACTCGATACTAATATTTTTTCCATCGCTATATCCTTATAAAGCAAAAAAGCTCCTTAAGGAGCTTTTTTAGTTTTAGCTAAACTGACTTGTTAGCTAAGTAATTAATCAGTTTGCTAATATCTTCTGGTTCAGTAATACCCGACTCACGACCTAGGTTTAATTTATACTTACCATTTACAATAAATGTAGGTACGCCACGTAGTGCGCCTTTTTCTTTAAAGTAGTCTTGATCGCGTTTCATTTTAGAGCTCAGCGTTCGTACCGAGAAGCTTTTAAACAGCTTATCAAACTTATCGCCATCAACGCCCTGCGCTACAAATATATCTTTTACATCTGCAAGCTCATTAAAACTAGCGCGCTTTGTATGAATATGATTAAAGATTGCAGAGACAATTTTATCTTTTTGCGGAAGCACTTCTGCAGTAGCGAGTGCTTGGCTCATCATCTGTTGGTTTTCTGGGTCGCGTACACCTACAAAATCAACATGGCTCTTTTTAAATTTAACGTTTTTATCAAGCTTAGGCTTAAACTCACCAATTAGTGCTTCCATGTTATTACATGCAGGGCAGTAAAATGAGAAAAACTCTTTAATTTCTGGCTTTTTAGTTGCGCGCTCAGAAACAACGTCGTAATGCACGCCTTCTTCATACGTTGCTGCAAAGCTTGTTGCCGCCATAGGAAGTAGTACTGCAAGCAAACCTGCTTTAACTAATTTAATCATTATTATGCTCCGAAATTTATAGTGCTAATAAAAACGCTACTAACTCATCAAGTTCTTTTTGATTTTTGATGGTGTTGAGGTTTATTTTATATTTATCGTTAACAATAAAAGTAGGTACACCTGTAAGTGCGCCTAATTTTGAATATTTATTTTGTTTGTTTTGCATTGCTTGCTCAGCCGAAATAACTGGCATGCTTGCAATTTCTTGATCAAACGTTGCGCTATCAATACCGTTTACTTCAAGTAATTTTTTAACGTCTTTCATTTCAGTTAAAGGAGCACGCTGAACATGAATACTTTTAAAAATTTGATCGCTAATACTCTGCGCCTGACCATGCTGCTTAGCAATTAAGTAGGCAAAGCTTAAATTACTTTGTGCTTGTGGCGACACGCCACCTAAAAAGTTCACGTGGTTTTTAATAAACTCCGCGCCTTCTGGCAAGCCTTGTTCAATTGCTTTTGCTACTGGTTCAAACTTAAAACAATGTGGACAGTAAAATGAGAAAAACTCGGTTACTTGTGGTGATGTACTTTTGTCTACATCAATAACAGTGTATTGATTATCAACTTCAAACTGTGCAGCAAGTGCTGCAAATGGTAAACATAAAAGTAATAAACTCAGTTTTAATTTTTTAAGCATTTGTATCTCGTTGTACTTGTCTTTAAATAAAATATTACGGCAATAACTTTAACGGTGCTTCTTGCAGTGCTGCAAGTTGCTCCTTCAGTGCTAAAATTTGTTGCTCCCAGTATTTGTCATCAGCAAACCATGTAAAGTTCCGCACAAAGGCAGGATCACTCCAGCGTTTAGCTACCCATCCCATATAATGGATAATACGCATCGCTCGCAGCGGTTCAATTAATTTGAGTTGAGAGTGATCAAAATCACAAAACTCTTCATACGCATTCACAAGGGTATCTAACTGTAACAGTTGCGTCGCTCTATCGCCACTGAGCATCATCCATAAATCTTGGATTGCAGGACCTTGGCGGCTGTCATCTAAATCAACAAACATGAGCGCATCACCTGCCCACAAAATATTACCAACGTGGCAGTCACCATGTAAGCGAATACTTTGCACATCTTTATACTGTTTTTGCGCCTGCTCTATCACTAAATCTAAAATAGTATAAAAGGCAGTATTTATTCCCATAGGCACTAAGTTACTTTTTTGAAGATGAACTTTGGCTGTATGCAAATACTCCTCGCAGGTAACTGTTGGCCTATAAGTAAAAGGCTTTGTTTTAGCTACTTGGTGCATACGGCCAATTAAACGCCCCATTACATCAAGCTGATCTAAGTTATCAACTTCAAATAAACGCCCGCCGACACTTGGAAACAACACAAACAAATAACCTTCGTGTTCAAACAAGCTTTGCCCATTATATAAAATAGGGGCAACAACAGGCACTTCCGCTTCTGCCAGTTCAAATGCAAAGTCATGCTCTTCTTGAATTTGCTCTTTACTCCAGCGCTCTGGGCGATAAAACTTCACTACGTAACGCAGGCCATCATCGGCTTTAAATTGGTACACTCTGTTTTCATAGCTATTGAGTGCCAACAAACCAGATTCAGCGTACACACCTACGCTTTCTATTGCATCGAGTATTAGGTCAGGTGTTAAGTCAATAAAACTAAATTTACTCATACTCTTCTTATATAAAATAAAAAGCGGGTTATATACCCGCTTTTGTTAATTGCTATATCAACTTACCTATTTAAGGTAGGTTGTGATTATCGCGCTTTAAAAAAGTTACTCGACTGCGATATTGTCTCATCCGGCTCATCTACCGGTGAAAGCACAAAGTTAAACTCTGTCATCGACACCTTCAAATCATAAGGGTCCATTACAAGCGACAATGGCACATTATGAGATTGCCCTGCCTGCACAGTAAATGACTGCTTACCAATATACTTAAAGTTATCTAACCCTTGCACTTTAATATTAAAAGTTTGCTCGTACTGCGCCTTGTTGATTACCTTTAATGTGTAGGTGTTCTCTACTAAACCATCAAAATCGACACGATATAGTTGGTTTCGATCACGAATGATATCAAAGTCCATTGTTTTACGCAGCGCTATATTAGCTACAAGTGCTCCCGTAAGCACAACAAGTATGACCGTGTAACCAATGATTTTAGCTCGTAGTGGATTCGTTTTATTTTCTGGGGTTTCGAGGTTTCGCTCTGTCGTATATGAAATAAGCCCACGCGGGTATTCCATTTTATCCATTACGCCATCACACGCATCAATACATGCACCACAGTTAATACACTCAGCTTGTAACCCATTTCTAATATCAATACCTGTTGGGCACACTTGAACACACAAGTTACAGTCTATACAGTCGCCTAGCTCTAAATCTTCATGATCTACTTTACGTGAACGAGGACCACGGCTTTCACCACGGCTTTCGTCGTACGTTACAGTGTATGTATCTTTATCAAACATAGCTGATTGAAAACGTGAGTAAGGGCAAATGTGTAAACACATAATTTCACGCATCCAACCGGCATTACCATAGGTACACGCAGCAAAGAAAATAATACTGACTAGTGCATAACCACCCACGTTAAACGTTACAAAATCAGGAAGTAACTCTCTGATTGGCGTAAAGTAACCCACAAAAGAAATGGCGGTATATAACGAAAACAATACCCAACTAGTATGCTTTGCCGTTTTACGCCAAAACTTATCAAAATTCATGGGTCGTTGATCGAGTTTTTTACGCTGATTAGCCGTGCCCTCAAGCTTTTCTTCAAACCAAATAAAAATAAAGGTCCAAACAGTTTGCGGACATGTGTAGCCACACCACACCCGTCCATAGAAGGTGGTCACTAAAAACAGCGCAAATGCTGCCAGCATAAAAATAAACGCTAATATGGTAAAATCTTGAGGCCATAGCGTTAAACCAAAAATATTGTATTTTTGACCAATTAGATCAAACAGCACTGCTTGCTGGCCGTTAAAATTAATCCAAGGAAGTAACATAAACGCAAGTAGGCCTAAAAAGCCAATGCGCTGCCTAAGTAATTGATGTAGGCCTTTTACGGCACGCACATAAATACGATTTCGGGGATTGAACCTATCATCTTGACGGCTTAAATCCGGTTTTTGGATTTTCACCTCTACAGGGATATTCTTTACTTTAATTTGCTTGTCCATCGAAGTTCCTCAACGCCGCTTGGAAATAAAAATCCAGCAATACTCAAGTACTCTATACTTAAAGCTAGCAAGTTACTTGCTAGGCAGATTTACTTTAATAAATTGCCTTCTCGAATACTTTCAGATATTTCAGAAATATCTGACTGCTGTTAACCATTATAACAATGTTGGTTAAAATTACTGGCATAGATCGCTAATAATTTATTCATCTCAGTTACTTGCTTTTAAAATGCAGTTTATTACACTGCATGGTAATTCAACCCTACTTAGATCAAGGTTTACGTATCCATGAAAAAATTTATTATTTTGGTAGTTGTGATCCTTGCCTTTTTTACAATCGATCATCCGCTTATAAAAGAACCTCGCGAAAGGTTATTAGGCGAAGGCATTGGTTTTTTAAGTGATGCAAGTAAGGTTAACAGAAGCCCTGCTGCAAATATGGCTAAAAATAGAATCAGCACTCAACTTAAATTGTCTGAATCTGAGGGTGAGTACGTAGAAAAAACGTTTACAACAGATGACTCTGTTCAGTTATTTCACCTACGCTATTGTCGTGAACGTGACTTAAACCTTTATTTTTATGGCGATCGTTTAAATACGGTATGTAAAATAGTGACTGAAGCATTAGAGCAAAAGCGAGCAAAGTAGTGGATTTTTCAGGATTAAATAAAAAAGCAAGCGACTCATTTCATAAACAACGCAATATGCTCAAGCAATTAGCACAAGGCAAAACGTTAAAGTGTGAGAAGTGTAATGGGGTTTTAACACTTAATTTAGCCACCAGTGAACCTGGTAAAGGCGTAGTAAAGTGCAAACAAGGCTGTACGGATATTATATTAGAGCTCGGCACTTAGATTAAACTAAGCGCCTGGTATTAATAATTACTCTTCCCAACTCTCGTCGGTTATCAAACCGCTATTAATTGCGACCACTTCAATTAGTTCAGCAAACCCTAATGCAAAGTCACCCATTGATTCATATTGGTACTGACACAAGGCTTCTATAGTCATGTTATTTTGTTTGGCAATCTGAGCTATTGCTAGCTGGTCGAGTGCAAAAAAGCTTAATGTGCTTAACGCACTTTCTAATGCTTGTTTAAAGTCAGTGTCTAATTGCGGTGCATTTAATAAAGGCTCTGCGTAAGCTTTGGTTGCAACTAAGAAACCTTTACTCCATGACTTACAAAATTCAGCATCAAATGTGTTAGGCAATTTGTATCCAGTTTCAAATACTTGCTCACTAATTTTATGATATAGCGCCATGAACAAGAAAAGTACTTCTTCATCTAAATCATTAGCTGTATTTGGTAATATCTGCTCAAGCCACTCATGCACATCTAATGGATTGGGCGAACAAATAACGCCAAATAAATAGCCTTGGCTTTGTTGAAGGGTCATTGCTTGAGATTGGGTATTTAAAAATGTGCTGAGCTGCTTTGCGTGCAGCTCAGTAAATTGGGGTATTTGCATTAAAACTCTTTATATTCAAACATTAAAAGTTGAGCGGGTAACGACCTTGGCTATCTGGTCGGCCTAAAAATTTAACCGCATCATGTACATCTTTAGGTAAGCTAGTATCTGGTTTTACATAACCTGCCACACTAAAGTCGAAATTAGCTTTAAGTGTAGCATCAGCCTCAAGGCCAAGCGTATTATCTGGGTCAATTAATATAGCAATATCGCCCGACTTACAGCTTAACTTACCAGCCAGAGGGCCAATATTAAACCACCCATTTAAGCCTTGCACGTCAATATTAGGGCTCGCTATTTCACCTTTTAGTGAATCACAATAAGGTGCACCTGAGCTGTATTCATCAAGTTCTAAAATTACACGTCCTTTAGCGGTTACAGGTAGGGGAAGCTGCACGCGCTGCATTGCACGCTCTACTGTTGAGCGCACTAGGCCGTCAGTCACTTTAACTTCTTGATTAAAAAGCCCATAACTTACATCAGCATAACCCGAGATATCACTACGCTCTCGTGCATTACCAAACTTCACATTCGCATTTAGCTTGCCTGTAAATAACTTCCAGCCAGCAATGTCCCAGCGCACATTATTTAACTGTTCACCATCAAAACGAACTTGCATCATTTGACCTTGCCAAACAGTGCCTACAGTTTGGCCTACTTCTAATTGCTTTGGAAAGTACGGTTTTGCTATATCTAGTGCAATATGTGCTGGTAATTTAATAATACAAAACACAATAAAACTAATTAAAAAGACAGCCGATAACGTTATTATTTTTTTCATTAATTAATTCTCTAATACTAAACGGCTTACACGCACATAGCCTGATTTATCATCGCGGCTCAAATCTAAGTTTTCAATTTTTAAGCCGTGTTGATTCACTAACTCATCTAACCACTCTATTAACTGATTAAATTCTACAGAGTCGAGCGTCAAACGTAGCGAATCACTACTTGGCTGCATTTTACTAATACTTATTTGATGGCGCCCACGTGTAGAATTAACAATTTGGCTTAAGTTTGCATTGCTAGCAACACTGGTGTTACCCGCAGCCTTTAGCTTAACAATACTGTCATCAACCCAAGCTAATAGCTCTTGTTGTTTAATTTGAGATTGCTGTGCCTTTTCTATCGCATTATTTAATGGTCTAAATATTCCCATTACTAAAACAAAAATAATAAACACGCCACCAGCGACCATTACCAATTGTTGTTCTTGCTCTTTAAGCGAGCGCCATTGTTGCATTAACTGCTTTTTCATACTGCACCTCGCAGTTTAATTTCACCAACGACATAATCACCGTCATTATTTAAAGACCCTTGCTCAACAGTTAAACCTTGTTTTTCAAGTATGATTTTTACTTTGCCAAAAGTTTGGAAGTCTTTAGCACGTGCACGAATGCGCAGCTCATTGCGACGTTTGTCATAACGAAGTGTTTCAGGTGTAAATTCGCTAACTTGCGAAAATACATCAACCAAATTAGTCGTTAAGTCTAAAAAGCCCGACTCACTTGAGCCTTGAACTTTATCTAACGCGCCTTTAATTTGGCTTTTAATTAGATTGGGACGAACTTTAGTTCCTGGAAATGCTTTTTGGTATCTGTCGACTACTTGAGCTTTAGCTAATTCTACTTGTGTATTAAGTTGGTGTAACTCAATAGCTTTTATTGTAATCGTAGAAACCAATGCAACACTTGCTATAATTGCGGCGCCTTTCCAGTAACCCCACCATAAAGCGCTTTGTTTTTTAAGCTGATACATACCTTGGCGTAAGTTAAAATTAACGCTATCTAACTGCTTTGCAAATAATGCTAGAGGTAAGTCGTACTCACTTGTTTGCGCTTGTAAGTTAACGCTTTCTGGAAACTGACTAGCTGGGCTAAAATGCTTAATATCAGGATTACCCATGGCTGTTAAGTAGCCATTTAACCAACTAGATTCAACCGCACCTATGTGCCATTGCCCTTGCTTAAATAACCATTGGTTATTGAGTTCGATAGCGGTGACTGCGCCATCATCTGCAAGCGGTAACAACAAAGCATCGGGTAATATTCTGTATACTGATAGATTATGCTCTACAAATAATGCGAGCCATTGTTCAAACCATTCACGGTCTGTCATTGCTACACGAATTGCATGTTGCTCACCAAGCATTGTCGGCTGCGCTACTGCTATAAACAGTTCATCTACGTCACATGCTATATCTTCTTCAAGCATGTATGGCAATGCTTGCTCAAGCTTGCGATTCCATTTTGTTGGCAAAGCGACCGTTTTTAATTGCACTTGATCACTTGGTAACAACACGACCACTTCTCGGGTAAGTGCTTTTTCGCTTAGCTCACTTAAATGCTCTGCATTTGGTAACTCGCCACTGGCTATTATTTCTTGTTCTTGTGGTGAGTAAATTAACCAATTAAGCAATTCTTGCTCGGTTTGACCCGTGCGGATCAACAGTATTTCTGTCACTGTACGCCTCCAAATTTTCGCGCCAGTATCGTTACGTCACCGTCTTTAGCGTGCAGTAATGTGGTCATCGAAAAACGCAGGTCGACAAAATTTGCCTGCGTTTGTAATTTAAAATATTCGCTTTTAATACTAAATAAACTTTTGACTGAGTCGGTATTAGTACCGCCTTGTTGCTTCACCTGTTCAAAAAATTCATCAATGGTGTCAAAGCCAGTTTGCGGTCTTGCACCTATCACAGCCTCTGCACCAGATAAGCTCAAGCTTTCTATTAAGGCACTGAGTATAAGTGCTTGCTCTGGGATTAATGTATTTACGTTAATAGATAAAAGCGTACTGCCTGGTATTACACATACATATGGCAGTACTTTTTCCATCACTAATGGGTTAAAGCCCTTAACCAAGCGTAATTCCGATGTTGATGCAAATAAACTATTGGCTGTCATATACGGAAAATCTCGTGATAAATACTCGTCTTCTTCTGCGCCTGAGCGATATGTAATACTGTCCTCGTCAAGCCAATCAAATACGCTATCTGCCATTGTCTCTTCTGATTCATCAGCAGGTAAATCTTCAATGTTTTCAAGTAATGCAAATAGTGCTTTATGTGCAGGGTTTGTTTTACTTGCGCTATTTTCTTCTGGCGCTATGGCTAAAGCATTTAAATTTAGACATGTTTGTAAATCAGTAATTTTGCCACTTAACGTGCCGTTATCAACAGGGTATGAAGCATCACCTTGAGTTGCCCACACTTGATCGAGTGTTGTTTTATCGGCATCATCTTTTTTACTTTGTATTAGCCCTTTAATAGCAAGCTCTTCTGCACCGTAGGCGTACCATTTAGCTTGTTGGTGACCTTGCAAGTTTGTACTTTTTTGCACTTGAACCATCAAATTAGCACTCATTTCTACTGCTAAAATAGCCGCTAATGCCACAATAAACAAAACAATAACAAGTGCTGCGCCGCGCGATGATTGCTGCTTAACCATTATTCACATCCGTACTTTGTGTAGCAACAACTTTGCCTTGCCCAGGAACTAAAAATACACGACGAATTGGCTCTGCTTCTATTTGTTGCAAAGTAACAGCAACCGCTTTAGGAAGAGCTTTAATTTCCCACTGTTCTTGCCATTCGTTTTTATCATCCAAAAACTCAAACTTAAGTTCTTCAACATTTTCTAGTACATGTTGAACTCGCGGTTCCATATTATCAAGCTGATCAACATAAACCCGATAAACACGCTCAAGGTTATCGTCTATCACTCTATAACCAACGGCTTGTAGTTCTGAACGTGGCAATAAATTAATTGGATTTATCCAGCCATCTCGTACAAACGCAATACCATCGTATTGGCTTTCTAAAACGTAACGACCAGCAAGTAAATATTGTTCTTGAACATCACCAGATTCATTTCGTACTGCACGTTTGGTCATTTGGCTAAAATCTTGATCCATTAACCTAAATGTTGTTTGCAGCCCATTTAACTCAGCAATTTTTTCATCGGAGGCATCTTTTGCTCTTGTTGTCGTCTCGAGTATTTGATGAGTAGCAATAATAACAAAAGCTAAAATACCCAGTGCTACCATAACTTCAAGTAATGTAAACCCGCGCTGCTTCACTTACTTTTTGCCTTTATTGAGATACGTTGATAACTCATATGCCGAATGCTCATATTTTTCATCCGTAAAAACATTTATGGTTAACTTAACAAAGCTTTTGTCAGCAGTGGCTGTTACTTCTTGCTGCCAAAACCATTCAACACCGCCCATTACTTCGCTGCCTTTAAGGTTATTTTTACCTTGCCATTGTTCGCCTTTAGTACGCTGTTCAATAATAACGTTTTCGGCGACCCAAGATGCATAGGTTTGCTCTTCAATAGTCGTTAAGTGGTGTATGTGCTCGCTTGTTGCTTGCATTGCAGCTATACCCGCCATGGCACAAATACTTAATGCCACTAACACCTCTAATAAGGTAAACCCTTTAGTGCGCTTCATTATTCTGGCTCTCGGCGAAAGTTTACTGGTGCAGCAAATTCACCTTCAATGTAATACACAGGTTCGCTTTGCTCTTTTAACTCTAATATAAGTTGAAACGCGCTTACCTCACCTGATGACAAAATAAGTACTTGTGGGATTTTCAACTTTTTAAGCTCAAGTAAGCTGTCTTCATCGCCGCCACTCATAAGTTCGCGCCAGTTAGATTGCTCTAAGAGGTTATCTTGCGCCCACGCTAAATCTTCTAAGTTAAGCGTGAGCTTTAATCTTTCATCTAACTCTATTGGTTTAAAAAGATCTTCACGGTCAAAGGTAATCCACTTTTCACCATCGAAAACTAAATACTCTAACGTATTTTCTTCTACTAATAAGCCCAATTCAACTTGGTTTAAAATGGCAAATTCCGATGCCATGTTAATGGTGGTATGCAGCCTTAATGCTTGAGTATCTAACTCTTCCTCAGCACCGCCTTCTAAGCTATATACCACCATTTTTGTAGCAAAAGCGATGATCACTAATACCACTAAAATCTCTATTAAACTAAAGCCTCTGCTTTTTGCATGGCGCTGCTTAAGGCTTGCTTTCATAGCAAGCCTCTAGCATTAACATGTTCATACAAAGCAGTGTACTTAAGCATTATTGTTTTTCTTCGTCCCAGTTACCGATATCATCATCAGTACCTACTTCACCATCTGGGCCCATAGAAAAAATATCAAACTTGCCAATTTCACCTGGGCTAATTAGCTGATATAGATTACCCCATGGATCTTCTGGTAATTCATTAATAAAACCACCGTCAGGGAAACGTTTTGGAACCGGTTCAATGCTTGTTTGAGTAACTAGCGCTTCAAGACCTTGCTCTGTGCTTGGGTAGCTCTTATTTTTAAGCTTGTATAAGCTCATTGCATCTTCTAATTGTTGAATATCTAGATGCGCTTTATCGATAGCAGCCTCTTCTTGCTGACCCATAATGTTAGGTGCAACAATTGACATAATCATCCCGATGATAACCAGTACCACCATCACTTCTAGTAAAGAAAAACCTGATTGTTTATTCACGTAATTACCTCATTATTCTAAAAACATTAAGTAAAAATGGTTTAGGTAAAACCATTAATATATTTAAAAATTTATTCTAACTTAAAGTCCAACAGCTTTATTCATCGCCATTATTGGCTGCAATATTGCCATTACTATAAATAATACAATAACCGCCATTGAGGCGATCATCGCAGGCTCTAGTAGTTTAAGCGATACATTAACCATGCTCTCAAATTCGCGATCTTGGTTATTTGCAGCACGCTCTAACATTTGCTCTAGTTCACCTGATTTTTCACCACTTGCTATCATATGCAGCATCATTGGTGGAAACAACTTAGTTTGCTGAAGTGCAGCTCTTAAGCTTGCACCCTCACTCACTCTATCTGATGCATCTGCAACCGCTTTTTTAATTTTTTCGTTAATTAATACACCGCCCGAGATACGCATCCCCTCGAGTAATGGTACCGAGCTTGACGATAAAATACTTAAAGTACGTGCAAAACGTGCGGTGTTAATACCACGAGCCACTTTACCTATACCTGGCATATGTAGCACTCGGTCATCCCACCAAAAACGTATTTTAGGCTGCTTAAGTGCATGCTTAATACCAATGGCTATAGCTGTAATCGCTATTAAACTAATAAACCAATAATTTTGCACAAAATGGCTGCCTGCCATAACCCATTCGGTTGTCCAAGGAAGTACTTGTTTCGTTTTTTCAAACGTTTTTAATATTTTTGGTACTACGGTGCCCAGTAATACCGACACAATACCAATTGCAAATACCACTAATATAATGGGGTAAACCATAGCCTGAGTTATTTGGCTACGCATATGTTGGCGCTGCTCGGTATAGTCGGCTAAACGATTAAGTACTTGGTCAAGGTGACCCGACTTTTCGCCTGCGGCTACCATTGCACGATATAAGTCGTCAAAAACATGAGGAAACTCACTAAGACCATCGGCAAGGGTGTAACCTTCAACCACTTTTGAGCGTACCGACATAAGCATACGCTTTAAACGCGGCTTTTCGCATTGCTCAGCAACCGCCATAACAGCGCCTTCAACAGGAAGTGCCGATTGAATAAGTGTTGCTAATTGCCTTGTAATTAGTGCTAAGTCTGAGGTTGAAATTGTCGGTTTAAAAAAGCCACCGAGTAAAGGGGCTTTTTCACCTTTGACTTGTTTATCACTTTGCGCCGCAGGGACAACTTCAAGCGGAGTAAGTTTTTGATCACGTAAAGTTTGGCGAATTTGTTTAGCTGTATCAGCTTCTAAAATGCCTTTTTTTTCTTTACCTCGGCCATCTAAGGCACGGTATTCAAACGCTGCCATAGTTAACCTTCCTCACGGGTAACACGCAATACTTCTTCAAGTGTTGTTTTACCTACAAGTACACGACTACATCCATCTTGACGAATACTTGGGCTGCGCTTACGAATGTATTTCTCTACGCTTTGCTCACCTTTACCGTTGTGAATCATTTCGCGTATTGTTTCATCGACTACAAGTAACTCGTGAATACCCGTACGACCACGATAGCCATTAAAGTTACACTCTTCACACCCTACTGCTCGATAGATTGTCGGTTGGCTTTCAAAAGAAACCCCTAACAGCTGGCATTCATGCTCATCAGCCGTGTGACCTTCTTTGCAGGTATTACACAATGTACGTACTAGCCGTTGCGATAACACACCGAGTAACGACGATGAAAGTAAGAATGGTTCAACACCCATATCTTCCATACGTGTAATTGCACCCGATGCGGTATTAGTATGCAGAGTAGACATAACAAGGTGACCGGTAAGTGACGCTTGGACACCAATTTGCGCAGTTTCAAGGTCGCGTATTTCACCCACCATGACTACATCAGGATCTTGACGTAATATTGCACGTAAACCACGTGCAAATGTCATATCAACTTTTGCATTAACTTGTGTTTGCCCAATGCCTGGAATTTCGTACTCTATCGGATCTTCAACGGTAAGAATATTGCGATCGCGTGAGTTAATTTGGCTCATACCAGCGTATAGAGTGGTACTTTTACCAGAGCCCGTTGGCCCTGTTACTAAAATAATGCCGTGGGGTTTACTAATTAAATCTGAAAACAATGCACGGTTATCTGCGGTCATACCTAAATCTTCAAGGTTTAAACGCGCGTTGTTTTTATCAAGTAAACGTAGTACTACACGCTCACCAAAGCTCGATGGCATTGTAGACACACGCACATCAACTGCACGCCCGGCAATACGTAAGCTAATACGGCCATCTTGTGGAATGCGTTTTTCGGCTATATCAAGCTTAGCCATTACTTTAATACGAGACACAAGTAACGATGCAAGTTTACGATTAGGCTTAAGTACTTCTTTAAGCACGCCATCGACCCTAAAGCGAATAACAAGCTCTTGCTCGAAGGTTTCGATATGAATATCAGAAGCCCCTTCTTTAATCGCTTCACTTAGCATAGCGTTAATAAGCTTGATTATTGGCGCATCATCGTCACCAGCCAGTAAATCTTCAGTTTGCGGAAGTTCATCAGCAAGTGAGAATAAATCAACCTCGTTGCCAATATCTTCCATCATTTGTTGTGTTTCAGAGCTATCACGTTGGTATGACGCTTCAAGCAATAGCTCAAATTTATCATCAGCCAATTGCTCAAGTGTAAAACCATGGCCTGCGATACGGCGTACTTCTAATAGTACTTCCACGTCTAGCTCACCACGGTAGTAAACTATGCAGTGATCTTTGTTTTTGCCAAGTAACACACCTGCACGTCTTGCATAGGAAAACGGCAAACGCTTTGCTGGTAACTCAACTAATACATCACTCGTTAATAGCTCATCCTGATTATGCGTTTTAGGATGAACCACATCTTGGTTTATCTCTTGAATCGCATTAGTCATCTTTACGCTCTTGTGCATTTTGTTTACGCAGAGACTCTTCATACGTAGGGGGAAGTACTAATTCGTCATTCCACTCAGGTAAAATAGGCGTATCAGTCATTGGCATTAACTCAATACCGTCTTCTTTTTGTTTAAACTGCTCACCACGAATAAAGTTATATTTATTAAAGCTTAACTTATTCATGCTTACACCATCACGAATAATGGTTGGGCGAATAAACACAATAAGATTACGCTTACGGCGCGTTGTATTCGTTGATCTAAACAAGTGGCCTAAAATAGGGATATCGCCTAATAAGGGCACCTTAGAAACACTTTCTTGTACGTCTTCGTCAATTAAACCACCAAGTACAACCATACCACCATCATCGGCCATTACCGTGGTTTTAATTGAACGCTTATTTACTGAAATATCAACCGCAGTTGCACCACTTACGCTCGATACTTCTTGCTCAATAGTAAGCTGTACTGCAGAGCCATCGTTAATCTGTGGCGTAACTACCAGCTTAATACCTACTTCTTGACGCTCAACTGTTTGAAATGGGTTAGCATTATTACTGCCTGTTTGTGAGCCTGTAATAATAGGCACTTCTTGACCGACTAAAATAGAGGCTTCTTCGTTATCCATTGTAGTAATAGAAGGGGTAGCCAAAATATTTGAATTTGTATCGGTGGCAACAGCCTGAATAATTGCGCCCCAATCATTTTTAACAACGCCCAGCGCTAAACCATTAATGCCACTTAGCAATGAAGCAAGCGCATCATAGTCACCCTCAGTCGTTTCGTCATAACTAGTAACGGTTCCAGTTTCTGTACCAATGATAGTTTTAGTTACAGTTGTATCTTGTGCTTGCTCTGCAGCAACAGCTAATGACCCAACGGGAACCGTAGTGCCGTTGTTAAACTGCAACATACCGCCCTGCTCAGAAATCCACTGCAGGCCTAAGTTAACCCCGTCGCCTTCCATTACTTCAATAATAATCGCTTCAACCAGTACTTGGGCACGGCGAATATCAAGGCGTTCAATTACTGATTCTAATGATCGCATTGTGTCTGGCTGTGCGGTAATAATTAATGAGTTTGAGTCAGGGTGAGACTCTATACTGCTTTCATTATTGCTTCTGCTACGAGTTTTAGTAGTACCGCCTTGTGCATCTTCAACAAGTGACTTACTAACACCTTGCAATACTTTGACTAAATCTTCAGCTTTAGCGTAATTTAGGTAAAACACCTTGGTGTTACCTTGGCTTTCTAACTCACCGTCTAAGCGCTTAATTAGTTCAATAGCACGTGTACGGGCTTGGCCTTCACCGCTTACAATAACGCTATTAGTCCGGCCATCAGCCACAACTTTTGGAATTAAAAATTCAGGCACACTGCCTTTACCGCTGTCTTTATAAATATTGTCTACCACAGAGACAACATCATCTGCCGTCGCATATTTTAGCTTAACGATATCTACGCGCTTGTCACCCGCCTGATCAACAGAACGAATGATCTCAACTAAGCGATTAACCGATGCAGCATGACCTGTTAGCATCATTACGTTAGCCGCATTGAAGTTAGCAACGTGGCCGCCATCTTTTTGGTCGCTAAATTGACGAACTAGAGGACCAAGCTCCTGCACGCTTACATTTTTAACACGTACAACACGTGTAATCATCATGTCGCCGCTAGCTTCATTACCTTCGTCAATAAGTGGCACATTTGATTTTTTAGCGTCAGAGCTTTTTTCTACCTTAATTATGCCATTGTCCATTTCAACAGCTGAGTAGCCATAAACTTCTAATACATTTAAGAAGAACTGATAATAAAGTGCTTCGTCCATTAACTCATAACTGCGAACATTTACCTTTCCGCGCACGTTAGGGTCAATAATGACTGTTTTATTAAGGTTTTTACCAACAATATTAATGAACTCGTTGATATCAGTTCCTTTAAAGTTAGCAGCATATTCAACAGCAGAAACAGACAAAGAAATACTTGCCGCCAAAAAAAGTGCTGCGTACTTAGCTAACCCTTTTTTAATTTTTTTGAGGTGTAGCACCTGAACCATCGTATTAAAACTCCAAAGCTAAATTATTGCAGACTAAATTGCACATCAATTTGTTCACCATCACGTTCTATAGTGATATTGGCATCTGTACTATTACGCAGCTCATTAATAGCTGACATAGCCTGTTTTAAATCTGTTAATTGATAGCCATTTATAGAAATGGCTAAATCGTTATTTTTTAACCCCATTTGCTTAAATAGCTCAGGCTCTTTACCTGGACTTAAGCGATATCCAATTAGCTCACCATCATTCATGGCTTGTGAAACACGTATATAGTCAAATAGCTTGCCCGGCTCTTCGAGTAACTCTTCACGTGTTTCTATAATTGCTTCTTTAACGTCAGGATCCGCAGTGGCATCTATTTGTAGCTCACTTGGTTCTAATTTTTGCGGACCCATTTCAGCATCATCACGCGCAGCGAGCACTGGCATAGACACCGTTTTATTAAAATCGAGCCCATCAAGCATCAATGTCTCAAAACGCCCATTAACGCTCAAAATAACACGATCTGGTAATATTTGTGCTACTTTAGCACGCGTGCCCGATACAACTTCTTCGACAAGATAGCTTACTTGCTTACCTTGTGATTCAATAATTGCGATACCTGCTTTATCATCGTTATTTACCGCTACAATACCGGTTAAATTGATACTTAAGCGCGTTTCTGGCGCATTATTTATAACCTGCGATTGCTTTGCAGTATTATTGTTGTTTGTTACAGTTTTTTTACCAAATAAAAATTGCTCAATAATATGCTGCGCTGAGTTGTTACTCGCACCAGATGACTGATTAGCATAATGAATAGGGGTAAGTAGAGTTACTGGTGGTTTCGGCCACAAAAGCCAAACAAGTTTTGATAATAAAAATGCAAGATAAACAACAACTAACAGTGTTACTAACGCACTTAACTTAGCATGCGGTAAACGAGTTAAAAATTGTTTTAGTTGTTGGATTTGCTGTTCCATAAATAGTGTTCTTATTTTAATTTACTGCGTTAGCGCGTACCCATAGTACCCTTTCATTTTTCTTTCAACAAGCACACTAATATTAAACTTTGTAAACAGATTGGGTTAACTTTACATGTCCGTATAAAAAACAAACTGCCGTTGTAATACCTTCATCCTACGATGATTTCATGATAAATTTTAAGCTATAAAAACGTGGGGAAATGCCTTATGAGTAAAAAAAGTAATGTTAATACCAGCTCAGACCCTATAGATGGGTTAAAAGTTCGATTAGATAAATGGTTATGGGCTGCGCGATTTTATAAAACTCGCGCAGTTGCACGCGAAATGGTGCAAGGCGGCAAAGTACATTATAATGGCCAACGTACAAAAGCGAGTAAAATAGTAGACGTTGGCGCAAAAGTAAAACTGGCTCAGGGCGTAGATGAAAAGCTGATAACTATACTCTCAGTGCTTGAAAAACGTCAAAGCGCCCCCATTGCACAGACCATGTATCAAGAATCTGATGCAAGTATTGCTAAACGCGAAGAGAACAGCATCGCACGTAAAAATAACAGCTTTTTTGCTCCTCATCCGGATAAAAAACCGGATAAAAAGCAAAGACGCGAACTTTTAAAAATGAAATCAAGTTAGGTATAGCCGCTCATGCAACAAGATTTACTTCACCGTTATTTATTCAACGAACTAGATGTTCGTGGCGAACTCGTACAAATCGAGAGTGCTTATAATGAAATGATTGCCGACCATAATTACCCAGACCCTGTTAAAGCATTACTAGGTGAGTTACTTGTTGCAACCTGTTTATTAACCGCCACTTTAAAGTTTGAAGGTGAAATTGCAGTACAGCTTCAAGGTGATGGACCAGTTAAATATGCAGTTATAAATGGTGATGATAAACAAAACATGCGTGGTATTGCACGCCTGCAAAGCGAAATTACGGGCACAACTGTAAAAGAGCTTATTGGCCAAGGCTATATGGTGATCACTATTACACCAAGTAAGGGTGAACGTTACCAAGGTATAGTTCCACTAGAGCATGATACTCTGAGTGAATGTATCGAAAGTTACTTTGAGCAGTCAGAGCAATTAAAAACACGCCTTTGGTTTGCAACCGACACAACAGAAGGTAGCGCAAAAGCATGTGGTCTATTTTTACAAGTACTCCCAGTTGATAAACAAAAATCAATTGAAGACTTTGCACACCTAGAAGCATTAAGTAACACCATTAAAGATGAAGAACTATTACACCTTGATGCTAATACTGTCCTTACACGCCTTTATCACGAAGATAATCCTCGCGTATTTGAACCTCAAGCGATTAAATTCAAATGTGGTTGTAGTCGTGACAAAACAATTACTGCACTTGTTAATATTGGACAAGAAGAACTACTTAAAGACGTAGCTGAAAAAGGGTCTGTTAATATTAACTGCCATTACTGTTTAAAAGAGTATGTTTTTAACGAACAAGATATAAAAAGCATTTTCAACTAAATGTTCATCTATATATAGTAATTAAAGCCGCAAAATATGCGGTTTTATATTATAAAAAGATGATACCGGTGTCATCTTTTCTGCTAATTTCATGACACCGGTATCATTGAAATTATTCATGTTTTTTCTTAAATATATGTGTTTTTAGAGGCTTTACGGGCTCGAATATCTTAAAACCTTCTGTTACTATAATTTCAGTTTAAGAGCACTGATAACCCCAGAGCTATCCGTTCAAACTCTCACACATAGTTAGGTATAAACATGACTACAGGCGCTACACGTTTTGTCGATTTAACCGCAGCTGAACTTGTCGAGCATGCGATCCGCCGTGGCGAAGGTACTTTAGCCGCAAATGGTGCTTTTGTTGCAATTACAGGAAAACGAACTGGTCGCTCACCAAAAGATCGTTTTATTGTACAAGAAACAACAACTCAAGATGATATTCAATGGGGCAACGTTAATCGTCCATTTGATGCAGACAAATTTGACGCATTATGGGCTCGCGTAGAATCACATGTTCAAAGTAATGACCACTTCACCTCTCACCTAGAAGTTGGCGCAGACCCTGAGCATTATCTACCTGTAGTTGTAACTACAGAAACAGCGTGGCACCATATTTTTGCCAAAAACATGTTTATCGAACCGCAGAACTATAACGCTTCAAACTTACCACAATGGCAAGTAATGAACGTTCCTTCGTTTGTATGTGAGCCAGAACGTGATGGCACAAATAGCGATGGCACCGTCATTATTAACTTTGCACAGCGTAAAGTATTACTAGCAGGTATGCGTTACGCCGGTGAAATGAAAAAATCGATGTTTTCTGTACAAAACTTCCTACTACCAGCAAAAGGTGTATTACCAATGCACTGTTCTGCTAATGTTGGTGAAGCAGGCGATACAGCATTATTCTTCGGTTTATCTGGTACGGGTAAAACAACACTTTCAGCAGACCCTACTCGCTTTCTAATTGGTGATGACGAGCACGGCTGGGCACCTGGAAGCGTGTTTAATATTGAAGGCGGTTGTTATGCTAAATGTATCGACCTGTCACAAAAGAATGAACCTGTAATTTGGAATGCTATTCGCTTTGGCACTATTTTAGAAAATGTAGTGTTAGATGAAAAAGGCGTTCCAGATTTTAACGATACTAGCCTTACTCAAAATAGCCGTGCAGCATATCCACTTGAACACGTTGAAAAACGTAAAGTAGAAAACCGCGCAGGCGAACCTAAGGCTGTTGTATTTTTAACTTGTGATGTAAGCGGTGTATTACCACCCGTTTCTATACTTAGCGAAGAAGCTGCTGCTTTTCACTTTTTAAGTGGATACACTGCAAAAGTTGGTTCTACTGAGATTGGTTCAACTAGCGATATTGAATCAACATTTTCGACATGTTTTGGCGCACCATTTTTCCCACGCCCTGCTGGTGTTTACGCTGAGCTTCTTATGAAGCGTGTACGCGAGTTTGGCGCTAAAGTGTACCTTGTGAATACAGGTTGGACTGGCGGCCCTTACGGCACAGGTAAACGTTTTGATATCCCAACTACTCGTGCAGTAATTGATGCAATCGTATCTGGTAAATTAGCGGGTGTTGAAACTCAGCACATTGATGTTTTAAACCTAGATGTACCAGTAGCAGTTCCAGGTGTAGATACTAACTTACTTAATCCTATTAATACGTGGGAAGATAAAGCTAAGTACAATGAATATGCAGCAAAACTTGCCGCAGACTTCACTGAAAACTTTGCCAAGTATGACGTATCAGACGATATAAAAAATGCAGGACCTAAAGCTTAAATAAGCTTTAAGATTGTATTTTAATGCCAGCCTAGAGCTGGCGTTTTACTTTCTAAATACCTAATTTAATAAGTGCGACAAAATGTCGCACAACTCATATCAAAAAACCATATAATATACCGCGTAATTAATCATTCCTTAATGTCCAATAAGCCTGCATTACTCATTACGGCTATTTAATTAATGACACTAAAGCTTTCATGGCAAAAAATATTCAGGCGGTTACATTTATACTTAAGTCTATCGGTAGGTGTTTTACTTACTATTATTAGCCCTTCTGGCTCCGTATTAGTTTATTACCCACAAATAGACTCACTGTTAAATCCAATTAATGACACTACCACTAATACAAAACCACCTAATTGGGATCAAGCATACAATACGCTAAGAGCAAATTTCCCCACAAAGCTCGGGCCGTGGCGACTAGAAAATACAGGTGTGAACTCAATTGTACCCGCACGCTACTACAGCCCATAGAAACAAAAGAGCAAGGCTTTGCGCCCTTAATGGTTTAGCTATCTAACAATAAATAGCAAGGAAATAATACGTAAAGAGTTCTGGGGAAGATACTTAGTAACTTGGATGTACAACTTACATTTTTCGTTACTAACTGGGACAACAGGTACACTTATTGTTGGCTATATAGGTGTAGCATCAATAGTTCTTCTTATTTCTGGATTCTTTGCTTGGCTTTCAAAGTATAGTAAGTGGGTAAAGTCACTGAAATTTAAATCTCGTAGCACTAAAATAGGTTTGCTATACGACTGGCATAAACTAATTGGTTTGACCTTCTGCATACCGTTACTAGCTTTAACTGTTACAGGTGTTATGCTCGCTATTCCAAAACAAACAGATCCTATATTAACCGCTCTAGTTAACAATATAAGCTCACCTCTAAGAACACAAATACAGCCTTGTAAACAATTCAATATTCCTTTATCACAAGCGATACTAATAGCTCAAAAAAAAGTACCCGATGCACGTTTAGCTTGGATTGAAACACCATCAAACTTAAATGCCATTTACAGATTTAGATTTCAAACTGTAAACGATCCTTCGTATTGCTTTCCACATAGTTATATAGAGGTTAATGCACTTACAGGGAAGTTAGAGAGCATGTTTAATATAGATAAACAAAGTACAGCTAGCAAAATTAAAAACTGGATACACCCTCTACATGACGGCAGCATTGGCGGTAACATTTTAAAAGTAATTTGGGTGTTGAGTGGCTTCGGATCTGCCGCATTGTTCTTTATTGGTGTATATAGGTGGTTAGTTAGAACCAAGAAAATATAAAATAAACTTTACGCCAATCCACCAAATTGATTAGGCATTATTACCGATTAGTATAATTATCAGCTATGTGTATTTATTCTGCACGCGCTAAAGCGGCAGTTAGTTATAGATGTAATGCGGTAAATCACATCGGTAAACTTAGCACACAATAGTGCACCCCAATTAATTGCTTACTGGTGTCTGTAAATGAGGCTATATACTTAATGAGAATATCTAATAGACTATAAAGCAAGGCTCTTTATAACGTGAGGCAGATGGCTTGTGGCCACATCTACAACGGTGGAGAGTCACGTAGCAAATGCTACTGTATTGGCCGACTGAGGGATTTTGTGATGTGTGTGTATATTAATTGCGCACATTTCACTTTTCTGCAGACGTAAAAAAGCCCGAATCGTTAGATTCGGGCTTTCTACAATTTGAAGCCTGGTAATGTCCTACTTTCACATAGCAAATGCTACACTATCAT
>NZ_JADYXJ010000034.1:0-27299 GCF_015864365.1 Pseudoalteromonas sp. SWXJ133 | reverse complement strand
GGAAGTCAGGGCTCAATCTACGTCACAGCATTTTCACACTCTGGTTGGGTACGAGCTCACTGTCTTCCCGATGTGACAAGTGCTAGCTAAACACTCATCAAGAAGAGATACAAGGTTGGGTAGAGCGAAGCGAAACCCAACAAGCCATAGCGTCATTCGAGCGGTAAAGCCAAGAGGCGACTTTATTTCTTAAACTTGCTTATTCAATAATGTTCAATTGATATACACTGGTTAGGTAACGTATTGATAAGGATATTAAGTTGTCGCAAGTTAAAACTCTCCCCATTACAGCCAGACGCTGGCTTTCTCTTTTATTGTGCGCAATTACCGCCGCAACAATTACTGTATTTTTAAGCAAAATCGGTCTTGTACAAAAGGCATATTCAAGTTGGAGCGCTATTTTAAATGCGAATCCGGTTTTGCATTACAGCAGCGCATTTTTAGCGGGTATTGGCATAAAGCTCCTGCTTGATAAGTTTTATATATCGCATCCTAAACGCAGTATTGTGTTTAGCTGGCGATACCCGCCGGTGACAATTGCAGTGTGGTTATCAGTAGCAGCCTTACTTGTTTATCTTTTTGTGAATGCGGTATATAGAACGTATTTTCTTGACGATGATCTACTTTTTTCTAGTTTGAAGTATTTGCACATCACCCTATTTTCATCTGCATTATTTGTTGTGTTTCAAGAGACCAAAGAGAAAGCCAAAAAGTTGGGCGGCAAGTCGTGGTTCATCTTATTCACTATTTTAGTAACACTCTTGCTTGCATCAGGTTATTACCATACACCATGGTCGATTATCATTACATTTATCCTATTGTACTGTTTTGCGGTTATTTTAAGATTGCTCGCTAACAGCGAAGTAAAAAAAACGCACAACGAAAGCAACTCTGTTGGAGTTTATTCAGGTGATGATTTTAAGGATCTAGATGATTTCAGAGAGTGGTTCAAAGATGACTCAACTATTAAAAGTAAAAAAAAGTTAGAGCCCGACCTACAGGTGTATGCAAAGCGTATCACCGAGCGACTGCGTAACGGAGGTGATGATTATGAAGAAGACTTGGCGCAGCACATAGCGCTATGTGGACCATACGGTTGCGGAAAAAGTAGCATTGTTGCAGCAATAGCAAGCGAGCTTAAAAAGCCTAAACAGGTAAAATTGGAGTCATCTGATAAAGAAAAGCTAACAGTAAAACAACAAAACAAGATTAATTGGATACACAGTGATATATCAACATGGGGAGCAGCCAGCGGCAGTGTTGCTCATGTGGTGCTCAGTAACATTATTGATGATATAAGCCAGCATATTGATATGTGTGCTTTCCGTGCGCTTCCTAAACACTATACCGAAGCCCTAAAATCAGGTGGTAGTGCATTTCAGTTTGTATCTACCTTGCTCGCAGGCCCTGTTGATATCGAAGAAAGCTTTAAAAAGCTCAATGCAGTATTAGAGGAAACCAATCATAAATTATTGATCACCCTGCAAGACGTAGATCGCGGAACCGGCGATGAAAGCGAAAAGCGCTTAAATGGTATAGCTGCGCTACTAGATAGATTGAAAAATAGAAACTTAAGTCATATCAACTTTATTATCGCAATGGGTAATGAGAATGATGTTGCCATCGAAGTGATCTCAAAAGCGACTGATTATAAAGAAGATATTGCTACTTTGGACTGCTTTGATTATCTAAATCAATATACTAAGCTCTGCCTGGAGAATGCGTTAAAGCCTAATAAATATAGAAAAATTGAAAGTTATAAAATAATTGGTTACCGGGGATTGGTAAAGCTAGATGAACAATGCAAGGGGCAGCGTGACAGCTTATCATCCGAATTAAAAAAGCTCGAGATATCTACTAGCCATATTGCTAGCCATATAAACTCATTTCGGGTTCTAAAAAAAGTTTTACGTAGAGTGGATCAAGCTTGGCAACCTAAAAAATTGATGGGGGAAGTTAATTTTATTTCATTGATGATGGTGGTCGCTTTTAGAGAAGTTTACCCCGTTCAGTATTCCAGGTATCAAAAGTTAGCGACGAAAGGCAATCAACTACTACATAGATGGTCTGATCCCGAAAGTCTTAAGTTAAAAATAATAGAAATTTGCAAAAGTAATGATGGTGTTCAAGATGAACAACTAAAGCAATATGTAGGGCATATGCTGAGTATTGACTGGGGTAAGAGTGACGAAGCAAATGCCACAGTTAATCCAAAATTCAACTACTTGCAATCCGTTGGCTGTACAAATAACGCTGTAAATTATTTAGATCGAATTCAACGAGAGGATTTATCAAGAAAGGAAAAACTCTATGCTACAGAATTAAGTGATCAAATTTTAATTGCAAAGGTAGTTGAGCTAAGAGAGTCGGTTGGTATTCTAGAGTTTTTAGATAAATGGTTTGAATTAGATGATGAGTACCGCATAGGTGTTGAGCGTTTTTTCTTTATTCCTCATTGTGGTAATTATAAAGATATAGAATTCGTTAAATTTTTTGAAAGTAGTAAGCTTGAAAGAGAAAAGAACTTCAAAAATTTTAGTCGTCAGTGTGATATTGAATCTGCGATAGCTTGGTTGGTTTCAGAGAGCTTATCAGTGAAAGCTTTATTTGGGGTTATCGATTTTTTCTTTAATAAGTTTAAAAACGATAACTCAATAAAAATGAGTGAAGATCAGTATATATTTATTGCGTTGATCAACGATGAACTGAATTTGCATAAAATCTCCGAACCAGAGAATATAATGATATTTTTTAGGGAACTAAATAAGGTTGAAAATGAAAAAGCCCACATGTTTTTCTGCCTGTTTTTAATTTCTGCGACAAAGGAAGGGGGGAGAGATTATGATTGTGCTAATAAATGCTTTGAGTTTGACATATCTAATATTAGGGTAGCAGACCAGAAACTAAATGTCTTATTGGGCATTGATTCCAATAAATCGTTAGCAATATCGGTAGATGCAGGTATTGAATTTGATAATGCTGAGAGGTTGAATAAAGAAATAAAAGATATATTCAAATAAAGCACGCGCATGATCTCCATGGCTAAAGCCATCCCCACGGAATACAGAGTTGTAGTCACGGCGCAGCTCTTTTGTAGGTCTGGCTTTAGCCCGACAAAATGACGGGATAAATCCCGACCTACAAATAACTTAACGCTGAGCTGCTTTTGAATTAACCGTTAACAGCTCTAGGCTCTTACTCTTCAACCGCACTCACTACAAAATACGGATTTAAGTATTCATCTTTGGTGTTATAAATAAGCGGGCTGCCATCAAGCTTAGTGACTTTAGCACCGGCTATTTCGGCGATTGCATGGCCAGCACCCGTATCCCATTCACACGTTGGACCTAAGCGCGGGTAAATATCGGCGCTGCCCTCAGCTACTAAACACAGCTTTAGTGAGCTGCCTTTTGACACCATTTCAACCTCATCAAAGCGTTTTACAAATTCGGCTAAATCGGGTGATGGGTGCGAGCGGCTGCCTACAACACGAATTAACCCTTTGTTAGGTTTAGTTGTTACTTTAAGCTCAATTCGCTCATCGCCTTTATCTTTAAATGAGCCAATGGCTTCGGCGGCTAAGTACGATACGCCAAGGGCAGGTGCATCTACTACGGCTAAAATAGGAGTGCCGTTTTTAATTAGGGCGATGTTTACGGTAAATTCACCGTTCTTTTTAATAAATTCTTTAGTGCCGTCGATTGGGTCAACTAACCAGTAGCTTTTCCACGTTTGGCGTACATCCCAGCTTATGTCGGCGTTTTCTTCACTGAGTATTGGAATGTCGGGTGTGAGCTGTTGAAGCCCTGCCACAATCAGTTTATGAGCTGCTAAATCGGCGTCGGTTACGGGGCTTTCATCGGCTTTGTACTCAACGTTAAAGTCCTTTTCGTAAATTCCCATTATCGCTTGGCCTGCTTTGCGGGCAAGGATGAGGGTTTCTTCTAGCAGTTCGGTTTGATTCATGGGGTTAACCTATATTATGTGCTTTTGTTTTAGATACGTTATCAGTTGTGTAACCGATTGGTCTAGGGTGTTTTTACTTGTATCTAAAATTATTTCTGGATTGTTTGGCACTTCGTAGCTTGAATCGATACCAGTGAAGTGTTTTATCTCTCCAGCGCGGGCTTTTTTGTATAAGCCTTTTGGATCGCGGCTTTCGCATACATCCAGTGGGGTATCGATAAATACTTCAATAAACTCGCCGTCATCTACTAAGTTACGCACCATGTCGCGCTCCGCTCTAAAGGGCGATATAAACGCAGTAAGTACTAACAAGCCGGCGTCGGTCATTAGTTTTGCGGTTTCGCCTACGCGGCGTATGTTTTCAATGCGGTCTTCGTCGCTAAAGCCTAGGTCTTTGCATAAACCGTGGCGTACGTTGTCGCCATCGAGTAGGTAAGTGTGCGTACCTTGTTGATTAAGCGCCGCTTCTAGTGCGTTTGCTACGGTGCTTTTACCAGAGCCTGAAAAGCCGGTAAACCATAAAATAGCGGGCTTATGTTTTTTTTGCTCACTACGCTGTGCTTTTGTAGTTGCGTAGTTATGCCAAACTATATTTTCATCCATAGTGAGAGTCTCTTATGCTGTGAGCGCAGGTATTAAAACGGAAATACCAGCGGGATCAAGGTTAATACCGTGATTGAATAAATAATAGAAAGGGGTAAGCCCATCACTATGTAATCTTTTAAGCGATAGTTACCCGCGCTATAAACCATTAGATTAGTTTGATACCCAAATGGCGATATAAAGCTGGCTGATGCGCCAAAGGCAACCGCCATAATAAATGGTAGCGGGTCTACATTAAAACCAACCGCGAGCGAGTAAGCAACAGGGAACGACAAGGCAGCTGCTGCGTTATTAGTAATAAGCTCGGTAAATAATACGGTCATTAAAAATATGGCAATAAATGCGCCGTAAGGACCAAAGTCGCCAAGTACCATAAACATGGCGTCGGATATTTGCCCGGCAAGTCCGGTGCCTATCATTAACTTGGCAAGGCCAATGGCGCTGCCTACTACCACTAATAACTCGATAGGAAAACGGCGTTTTACTTCGTTAAGTTTTATGGTGCCACTGAGCATTAAGCCAATCAGTAATACTAATAAGCCTTTAACCAGCGGCACTATGCCAATAATGCTTAAACCCAGTACTGCGGCAAAGCTTAGTAGCACAATGTTTGATTGTTTAGGTGCAAGGTGGGCTTGTAAGTCAAACCCTGAAATATACACAAATTCGCGCTTTAAATTAGGCAAGGTGTAAAAGTTTTTGCCTGGGGCAAGTATAAGCGAGTCGCCAGCTTGTAATTGCACTTGCCCAAGGCCGCCTTGTAAGCGGTCGTGCCCACGGCGAATGGCAATAACAGCAGCATGAAATTGCTCTCTAAAGCGGGCTTCTTTTACGGTTTTGCCAATAAATTTTGAAGACTGACTTACGACTACTTCTACTAAGTGTTCTATGTCTTTTTGATGATTTTCGTGTACTACTTTTAGGCCGTCGAAACGGGTAAGTAATGGCACCGATTTTATGTCACCTACAAAAAGCAGCACGTCATCTTTTTGAATAATTTGCTGCGGGGTGACTGCGCATATGCGGCTGCCATCGCGAATAATTTCAGCAAGGAATAAGTCTTTTAAATCACGCAGGCCGTTTTCTTCAACGGTTTGGCCTATTAACTTTGAGTTTGTTTGTACTTTGCCTTCTAGGTAAAAAGGAACGACTTCTTGGTCGCTTTTACCGTTGTCGGGTAAGTATTTAAGCATCACTAAAATGGTAATTAGGCCTACGCTTAGCGCGCCTAAACCCACTAAGGTAAAGTCAAAAAAGCCCAGCGGTTCCATGCCCGCATCTACTGCAAAGCCATTGACGATTAAGTTGGTTGATGTACCAATAAGCGTAATAGTGCCGCCCAAAATAGCAGTGTACGACAGCGGTAATAATAGCTTTGAAGGGGAGTGATTAGGGTTGTCTTTTATCGCGGTAATAAGCGATGCAACAACGGCGGTATTGTTGGTAAACGACGATAAAAAGGCGGTTGATAACCCCAATTTCGTTACCGATTTTACTAAACTACCTTTAGATAGCGATTGCGCTAACTTTTGAATTAGGGTGGTTTTTTCTATTGCGGTCGACACTAACACCAATAGTACTAAGGTGATAAGCGACGGGTTAGCATAATTAATTAACATGCTTTCAAGATCGATTAGACCTGCTAAGTAGCTGGTGCCAATTGCGCTTACAAATAACCATGCTGGATTAATACGGGTGCCAAAAAGGCACCCGACTAAGGTAAGCATAATGCCTGTTAAAACGAGCTGTTCTACCATGCTTTTAAATTCCTAACAGGCTAAAGTTAACTTATAACTTAGAAATATCAAGCGCTTGCCAATGCGGAAAGTGCTTGCGTACTAAGCTGTTAAATTCAACTTCAAATTCGCTAAAGTTACTTTGCTGTGCTTGGCTTTGCAGTACTTGTTCAATCATGCCCGCAGCAACCGTTAGGTTTGATAAGCGATCGATTAGGATAAACGAGCCTGTTTCATGATTGCTGTGGTACTCGTCTGCCAAAATAGTTTCGGTTAGTTCAAGCGTTACAATCGCAATTTCGTTTAACTGCAGTGAGTCGCTAGTGCCGTGCTCAAGCGTGTTCACATCAATTGTGTAATCAATTTTTGTAACAATAGCTGAAGTGTTTTTGCTGCCTAGCTTTAGGTTATAGCTTTTACCTAATACTAATGGCGACTCATGCATCCACACAATTTTAGCTTGCAGCTGGTTAGTAACAACAGCCGTTGAATTTGCAGGTACTATTACGTCGCCTCGGCTAATATCAATTTCGTTATTTAGGGTAACGGTAATTGCTTGGCCTGCTTCTGCGCTGTCTAGGTTGCCATCAAAGGTAACAATTTCTTTAATGCTTGATGTTTTACCCGACGGTAATACTTTTATAGCATCGCCTACGTGTATCTTGCCCGATGTAAGTGTGCCCTGAAAACCACGGAAGTTTAAGTTAGGACGCACTACATATTGCACTGGTAGGCGCGCTTCAAAGCCTGTATCTGTTTCGGCTGCTGGCGAATCTTCTAGTAATTCAAGTAGCGGCTTGTCAGTGTAATACGGTGTATGAGCAGAGCGAGTTACTACGTTGTCGCCTTTAAGCGCCGACATAGGCACAAACTTAATGTTTGATACGTTAAGTTGCTCAGCAAATTTAAGATAATCGGCTTTGATTTTTTCATACACAGTTTCGTCAAAATCAACGATATCCATTTTATTAACGGCAACAACAAACTGCTTAATGCCAAGCGAGTCACAAATAAAGCTGTGGCGCTTGGTTTGTACTTGCACGCCGTAACGCGCATCAACCAAAATAATGGCGACATCACTTGTTGATGCACCCGTTACCATGTTGCGTGTGTATTGCTCGTGACCAGGTGTGTCGGCAATAATAAATTTACGCTTAGCCGTTGAAAAGTAACGGTACGCTACGTCAATGGTAATGCCTTGCTCGCGCTCAGCTTGTAGGCCATCAACTAATAATGCAAGGTCAAGATCTTCACCTGCATTACCTACTTTTTCGTTATCTTTATGAAGGGCTGCTAGCTGATCTTCATAAATTTGGTGGCTGTCGTGCAGTAGGCGGCCAATCAATGTTGATTTACCGTCATCTACGCTGCCACAGGTAAGCATACGCAATAAGCTTTTGTCTTGTTGGCGCGCTAGGTAGGCGTCTATGCCTATTTCTTTTACTTCGTTAAATGTATCGTTATTTTGGCTAGACATTAAAAATACCCCTCACGTTTTTTCTTCTCCATTGAGCCTGCTGAATCATGGTCAATAACACGACCTTCACGTTCAGATGACGTAGATAGCAGCATTTCTTCGATGATTTCGGTTAAAGTACTTGCTGTTGACTCAACTGCACCGGTAAGTGGGTAGCAGCCTAATGTACGAAAACGTACAGATTTCATTTGCGGTACTTCACCCTCATTAAGTGGCATACGCTCATCGTCAACCATAATTAGGGTGCCATCGCGATCAACAACAGGGCGCTCTTTTGCTAGGTAAAGCGGCACCATGTCGATGTTTTCTTGATAAATGTATTGCCAAATATCAAGCTCAGTCCAGTTAGATAACGGGAAAACACGAATGCTTTCGCCCGGATTAACTTGGCTGTTATAAGTGTTCCAAAGCTCAGGACGTTGGTTTTTAGGGTCCCAACGGTGGTGTTTGTCGCGGAACGAATAAACACGCTCTTTTGCGCGTGATTTTTCTTCGTCGCGGCGTGCGCCACCAAATGCAGCATCAAAACCATATTTGTTAAGTGCTTGCTTTAAGCCTTGGGTTTTCATTATGTCGGTATGTTTACCTGAGCCATGCGTAAACGGGCCTACACCCATTTCAATGCCTTCTGGATTTTTATGTACCAGTAGGTCAAAACCGTATTCTTTAGCTATACGGTCGCGAAACTCAATCATTTCACGAAACTTCCAATTGGTGTCTACGTGCAATAACGGAAACGGAATTTTTGCAGGGTAAAATGCTTTACGCGCTAAGTGCAAAAGTACCGACGAATCTTTACCAATAGAGTAAAGCATTACTGGGTTCTCAAACTCAGCGGCGACTTCGCGCATGATTTTGATACTTTCAGCTTCAAGTTGCTGAAGGTGAGTTAAAGCCATTGTTAGTCGTCCTACTAAAATGATTAAAAGTTACAAATTTAAAATTCGGTTATGTATTTGATACATCTGTTAGCGGCTGTGCAAAGCTGCTTGTTTGTTCGTTTTTCCCAAACCACGCTAGTTGCGAGTGCAGGGCGGCTACTTCACCAATAATGAGTAACGCAGGCGATATAATGCTGTTGCGCTGGATTAAGTCGGCAAGTTCGCCTAATTGGCCTGTTACTACACGCTGATTTTTGCGTGTACCGTTTTCGATAATGGCAACAGGTGTGTCGGCTTTGCGGCCATGTTTTAAAAGCTCGCTTTGTATGTGCGGCGATTTAATTACGCCCATGTAAATAGCAAGCGTTTGATTTGCTTTTGCTAGCGATTGCCAATCAAGTTCTTGGCCGTCTTTTTTACAGTGGCCAGTTACAAATTGAATGGCTTGTGCATGGTCACGATGCGTTAGCGGAATACCCGCATACGCACTACAACCTGCAGCGGCTGTAATACCCGGTACAATTTGATAATTTACGTTGTTAGCAGCCAGTACTTGTACTTCTTCGCCACCACGACCATAAATAAACGGGTCGCCACCTTTAATGCGGCACACTTTTTTGCCTTGTTTAGCAAGGTCGACCAGCATTTGGTTGGTGTCGTCTTGAACAACACTATGATCGCCTAAACGTTTGCCTACACAAATAAGGTCAGCATCACGACGCACTAATTCCATAATTTCGTCAGACACTAAAAAGTCGTATACAACCACATCGGCTTGTTGCATAAGTTGCAGTGCTTTAAGTGTTAAAAGCTCTGGATCGCCTGGGCCTGCACCTACTACATATACTTCGCCTTCAGGTTCTGCTTTTGCATCTAGCATTTGCTCTAATTGCTGCTGTGCGGCTTGAGTATCACCGGTTTGCACTTTACTCACGACAGATGAGTCGAACACGCCTTCCCAAAATTGGCGGCGGTCTGAAAAATGTTTAAAGCGTTTTTTTACTTTGTCTCTAAAGCCACCGACAAGTGTTGCAAGAGGGCCAATATGATGCGGAATAAGGGTTTCGAGCTTTTCGCGTAAGCGACGTGCAAGTACCGGCGCTGTGCCTGCACTTGATATAGCAATCGTAATTGGGTCGCGGTCAACAATGGATGGGAATATAAACGTACATTTAGGTTGGTCATCAACTACGTTTACAAATACATTGCGGGCATTGGCAAGTTCAAATACGTTGTTGTTTACTTCATCGCGGTCGGTTGCTGCAATAACAAGCATTTTGCCATCGAGATGCGACTCATCAAAATAAGCATCAATAAGCGTTACTTCATTATTATGCGCATGCTCTTTTAGTTCGTCGCAAAACCAAGGCGCTACTAAAGTAACGCTCGCTCTCGCTTTTAAAAACGCGCGACATTTGCGTAATGCGACCTCTCCACCGCCAACAACCAATACTGGTTTGTTGTCGAGTTTGGTAAAGATAGGTAAATACTGCACGTTAATAAGACCCCTAAACAAATTCAAATATAAGAAAACGCTTTATTCTGATAAGCAGAATATAGCGGCTATCAATAAGTAAAAAATAATTAAAACCAAGTTGATATAACCAAAAGTTATAATGGGTGGGCTTTTTAGGCCTAAGAGTTAGTTAACAAGGGATTGCGCCGAGTTACAAGTAAAATAAACAGCTTATAGTGTTTGGTTATGAGCTATAGCGAGTTTGGTTTAATTTGTTAATATGGAGGCATATCAAATTTTGTACTTATACCAATTGCATTAAATTAGTGATCTATTATAGCGACGAGAAAATAGCTCAATAACAAGGCTAAAATTATGATACATAGTTGTTCTATATAAATAATTTTTAACGTAGTTAGTAAGTTATTTAATACGCTAAAATGATCATGTTTTTAATAAAATTGGTATTACATAAGCAACGGAGCTCTAATGACACAACACCAAAAAGATGCCGCATTAGCAGTCGCACTGATGGATTTAACAAGCTTAAACACCAGCGATACAACCAAAAACATTCAAGCGCTTGTTGATAGTATAAACCCGACGCTGGGCACACCTGCTGCAGTATGTGTTTATAGCGACTTTGTTGATGATGCAAAAATAGCACTCGCAGCGCGTGAGCTTAACCACGTAAAAGTAGCAACGGTCACTAACTTTCCAACGGGTGATGCGCCACTGAGTGATGTAATTAACGAAACACTTATTGCAATAGAGCGCGGCGCTGACGAAATTGATTTGGTTATTCCTTATAAAAAGTTAATAGCGGGCGATGTTCAAACAGTAATTAGCTATGTAAGCGAAAGTAAAAAAGCATGTGGGTCGCGCGCCCAACTAAAAGTAATAATAGAAAGCGGTGAGCTAAAAACCGAAGCGCTAATAACGCAGGCTACTCAATTGGCAATTGAAGGTGGTGCCGATTTTGTAAAAACCAGTACGGGTAAAGTGGCCATTAATGCAACCCTTGAATCAACAAAAATTATGCTAACAGCCATTAAAAACTCGGATAAACGTGTGGGCTTTAAAGCTGCCGGTGGTGTTAAAACTGTTGCCGATGCCAGTGATTATTTAGCGCTAGCACGCGCAATAATGGGTGATGATTATTTACAAGAAAATACATTTAGGTTTGGTGCTTCAAGCTTACTGAATGATGTTTATAAAACCTTAGGAAAATAACCAATATTTTAGGATTGCACATTTATATAACCGATTAAATTATTAGCAGTTTAAACAATAATGTAATTAATTAATTAGATTTTCCAATGTGGGTATCTTTTAGGCTTGTGTTAATGAACTGCGTAAGTATAATAGGCATCCACTTTGCAGGGGCGTAGTTCCAATTGGTAGAACAGCGGTCTCCAAAACCGATGGTTGGGAGTTCGAATCTCTCCGCCCCTGCCAGTCTTACTTGTTATTTGAGTAGTCTGAGATTAAAAACCGGTTTAAATTAAGTCTGTTTTTAAGTTTAGATTTTAATGGATTAACCCTGCCGTAGTGTAGGGTTGTTGTGTCTGTAGTTAAGGTAATAATATTATGAGCACGAATGTAGAAACACCATCAAGTGCGATGGAGTCAGTAAAGTGGTTAGTAGCAATCGCGCTACTTGCAGGCGCAGTTGTTGGTAATCACATGTATGCAGATCAATCTGTACTACTACGTGCTATCGGCGTTGTTGTTGCAATAGCGGCCGGATTAGCAATTGCCTCGCAAACATTTAAGGGACGTAACTTTCTTGCTTTCGCTAAAGAAGCTCGAATTGAAGTACGCAAAGTTATTTGGCCAACGCGCCAAGAAACTACCCACACGACATTAATTGTAATGGTTGCAACAGTGATTATGGCACTTATCCTTTGGGGATTAGATGGCATTTTATTCCGCGCTGTAGGCTTTTTAACTGGATTGGAGATCTGATCCCATGTCGGATGAGAACGAGAACAAAGAAATTAAGTTACGTTGGTATGTAGTACAAGCCTTTTCTGGTTACGAAAAGCGTGTAGCTCAAACGTTAACTGAACACATTAAAATCGAAGGTCTTGAATCGAGCTTTGGTGAGATACTAGTACCAACTGAAGAAGTTGTTGAGATGCGCGCTGGCCAAAAGCGTAAATCTGAGCGTAAATTCTTTCCAGGTTATGTATTAGTACAAATGGATATGAATGACGCAAGCTGGCACTTAGTGAACAGCACTGAACGTGTAATGGGCTTTATTGGTGGAACGTCTGATCGTCCTGCTCCAATAACTCCTAAAGAAGCAGAACGCATTCTTAATCGCCTTCAAGAAAATGCTGAAGCACCTAAACCTGCTACATTATTTGAACCAGGTGAAGTTGTTCGCGTTACAGACGGACCATTTGCAGATTTCAGTGGTGTAGTTGAAGAAGTTGACTACGAAAAGAGCCGCGTAAAAGTATCTGTACTTATTTTTGGTCGTTCTACGCCAGTTGAGCTTGAATTCGGTCAAGTTGAGCAAGATAAGTAATTGATTAAAAAAGCTTCGCTAATTTTTATTTAAATTTTGGCATGAAGCTTGAAAAAGGCCGCTGATTAACTTATAATCAGCGGCCTTTTTGTATTAAGGTAAAATTTATTTTTACTGTGCAAAAAGTACGAAACCAATTTTTAAACTGGGAAGCCGTTAGAGTACGCGTCCTCGCGCGCACAAGGCTGAGACCCACCAAATGAGGTATTTATAATGGCTAAAAAAGTTGAAGCTCTAATCAAGCTACAAGTTGCCGCTGGTATGGCTAATCCTAGTCCTCCAGTAGGTCCTGCACTAGGTCAACACGGTGTAAACATCATGGAATTCTGTAAAGCGTTTAACGCACGTACAGAGTCTATCGAAAAAGGCGCTCCAGTTCCTGTAGTGATCTCTGTTTACGGTGACCGTTCATTTACGTTCGACATGAAAACGCCACCTGCTGCTTACTTACTTAAGAAAGCTGCTGGTATCAAGTCAGGCTCAGGCCGTCCTAACACTGATAAAGTAGGCACAGTAACTCGTGCTCAACTTGAAGAAATTGTTGAGACAAAACGAACTGACCTTACAGCTGCCGATATGGACGCAGCGGTTCGCACTATCGCAGGTTCTGCGCGTGCGATGGGCTTGAACGTAGAGGACTAAGAAATGGCTAAATTAACTAAACGTATGCGTACTATCCGCGAAAAAGTGGAAGTAACTAAAGATTACGAAATCAATGAAGCAGTTGCTCTTTTAAAAGAGTTAGCGACAGCTAAATTCGTAGAAAGTGTTGACGTTGCCGTTAACCTTGGTATCGATGCTCGTAAATCTGATCAAAACGTTCGTGGTGCTACTGTACTACCTAACGGTACTGGTCGTGACGTTCGTGTTGCTGTATTCACACAAGGCGCTAATGCAGAAGCTGCAAAAGAAGCCGGTGCTGAATTAGTAGGCATGGAAGATCTTGCTGAACTAGTTAAAAAAGGCGAGATGAACTTTGACGTTGTTGTTGCATCACCAGACGCTATGCGTGTTGTTGGTCAACTAGGTCAAATCTTAGGCCCACGTGGTCTAATGCCAAACCCTAAAACTGGTACTGTAACGCCTAACGTTGCAGAAGCAGTTAAAAATGCTAAAGCAGGTCAAGTACGTTACCGTAATGACAAAAATGGCATCATCCATACTACTATTGGTAAGGTTGATTTCACTGCAGAGCAATTACAACAAAACCTTGAGTCTCTAATTGTTGCGCTTAAGAAGGCTAAACCTTCTCAAGCTAAAGGTGTTTACTTGAAGAAAGTAACTATCTCTACAACAATGGGCGCAGGCGTTTCTGTTGACCAAAACACTTTAAGCACAACTGTAGCTTAATCAGTGTTTACATGGCGTGAAATTTGTACTATAATTTCGCGCCATTTTGTTGATTAATTTATTAATTGGCAAAGTAAAGAATTCGGGTTGAAGTCCATAATTTCGTTAAGCCTTCGGGGTTAACGATAAATTGGGCTTCCGTCCAAGACCGTAGGTGGCTTCGGCCTTAATATTCACCTACGTAGACGGTGTAGACCCCAGATAGATTTTTCCTAATCCTTCTGGCTCTCGCCGTAAAAAGCATCTCTACCTTGTTTGGTAGGGAAGAGTAGAACAGGGGAATCCGATAATCGGTATCCCCATTAAACCAGGAGTAACACCCATGGCTTTAAATCTTCAAGGCAAAAAAGCAATAGTTGCTGAAGTCAACGAAGCAGCCAATGGTGCTCTATCTGCAGTTGTTGCAGATTCTCGTGGTGTAACAGTTGGCGCAATTACTGCCCTTCGTAAAGAAGCTCGTGCAAATGGTGTTTGGATGAAAGTTGTCCGTAACACTTTAGCAAAACGTGCTCTTGAAGGAACAGATTTTGAGTGTCTTTCTGATTCATTTGTTGGTCCAAGCTTAATTGCTTTCTCATCAGAGCACCCAGGTGCTGCTGCGCGTATCTTTTCAGATTTCGCGAAAAAGAATGAGAAATTCGAGCTTAAAACGGCCGCTTTTGAAGGAAATGTTGTTGATGCAGCAATGCTTGCTACATTACCTACATACGATGAAGCTGTTGCACGCTTAATGAGTGCTATGAAAGAAGCGTCTGCTGGCAAATTGTGTAAAACAATTGAAGCAGTACGTCTACAGAAAGAAGAGCAAGCTGCTTAATTTTAAGCTGTTTAATCACTTTCGGTGTAAAATTTATTTGGACGTAATGTCCGTTAATTATTAGGAAATTTGTAATGTCTGTATCTAAAGACCAAATCCTTGACGCAATTGCTGAAATGTCAGTAATGGACGTTGTTGCTCTTATCGAAGCAATGGAAGAAAAATTCGGCGTAACTGCTGCAGCTGCAATGGTAGCTGGTCCAGCTGCTGAAGCTGCTGAAGAGAAAACAGAATTTGACGTAATCCTTACTGGCGCTGGCGCTAACAAGGTTTCTGCAATCAAAGCTGTTCGTAGCGCAACTGGCCTTGGCCTTAAAGAAGCGAAAGCTCTTGTTGAAGCTGCTCCTACACCTGTTAAAGAAGGTGTATCTAAAGAAGAAGCTGAAGCACTTGCAAAAGATCTTACTGAAGCTGGTGCTGAAGTTGAGGTTAAGTAATTTAGCTTTTGCTAAGTTCGCTGCCTGAGAAATCAGGCAAGGGCTGGTGATTATTTAATCACCGGCCTTTTTGCGCTATAGAGTGATCTACTCTTTTAGCACAAATAAAATCTGATTTTTTTCTTTACTTTCAACGCTTTATAGTTTGCTAGTGTTAAAGTGAGAGCTAAATTAGAGCAACAATTGAATGTTGTAAAATCTTGGCATAGCTGCCAGTTAAGTCTGTTCTTACAAGAACAGGTCGGGTCAAAGATCAGCAAGCTGAGGAACCCCATGGCTTACTCTTATTCTGAAAAGAAACGTATCCGTAAGGATTTTGGTAAACGTCCACAAGTTTTGGATATACCTTTTTTACTGTCTACACAGTTAGAATCGTTTAAAAAATTCTTAGTGCCGGACGCTGATGGCGATCATGGTTTGGAAGCTGCCTTCCGTTCTGTGTTCCCTATTAAAAGCTACTCGGGAAATTCTGAGCTTCAATACGTAAGTTACCGTATTGGTGAGCCAGTTTTCGATGTAAAAGAATGTCAAATTCGCGGTGTGACTTATTCTGCTCCACTTCGCGTGAAACTGCGTCTTGTTGTTATGGACAAAGAAGCACCAGGCACAGTTAAAGACATTAAAGAGCAAGAAGTTTACATGGGCGAAATTCCGCTCATGACAGATACCGGTACTTTTGTAATCAATGGTACAGAGCGTGTTATCGTTTCTCAGCTACACCGTAGCCCTGGTGTATTCTTTGATAACGACCGCGGTAAAACCCATTCATCGGGTAAAGTATTATATAACGCACGCGTTATACCTTACCGTGGTTCATGGTTAGACTTCGAATTTGATGCAAAAGATAACTTATATGTACGTATTGACCGCCGTCGTAAATTACCGGCGTCTATTATCCTACGTGCACTAGATTATTCTAGCGAACAAATCCTAGATATGTTCTTCGATAACACTACGTTTGAAGTAACGAATGGTAAAGTTCTTATGGAACTTGTACCTTCGCGTTTACGTGGTGAAACTGCCGCTTTTGATATCAAGAGCGAAGACGGTGAAGTATTTGTTGAAAGCGGTCGTCGTGTTACGGCTCGCCACATCAAGAGCATCGAGAAGAAAGGCATTAAGCAATTAGAAGTACCACATGAGTACATCATTGGCCGTATTGTAGCTAAAAACTATGTTGATGAGTCAACTGGTGAAGTTATTGCAAATGCAAATGACGAGCTAACTCTAGAGCTAATGGCTGAATTGGTTAAAGCCGGTTACACTAAAATTGATACGTTATATATCAATGAAGTGGACAGCGGTGCTTACATGTCAAATACATTAAACATTGACTCTGCAAGCAGCCGTTTAGAAGCACTAGTAGAAATTTACCGCATGATGCGCCCAGGCGAGCCACCGACGAAAGACGCGGCTGAAGCCTTATTCCAGAACTTGTTCTTCTCTGAAGAACGTTATGACTTATCTACTGTAGGTCGTATGAAGTTCAATAGCCGTGTTGGTTACGATACAGACACAGGCCCTGGCACATTAAGCAAAGAAGACATCGTGTCTGTTATGAAAGTATTAATTGCTATTCGTAACGGTCAAGGCGATGTTGATGATATCGATCACTTAGGCAACCGTCGTATACGTAGTGTTGGCGAAATGGCTGAGAACCAATTCCGTGTTGGTCTAGTACGTGTTGAACGTGCTGTACGTGAGCGTTTAAGCTTAGGTGACCTTGACGCGATAATGCCACAAGATCTTATTAACGCTAAGCCTATTTCGGCAGCTGTTAAAGAGTTCTTCGGCTCGTCTCAGTTATCACAGTTTATGGACCAAAATAACCCACTATCAGAAGTTACGCACAAACGTCGTATCTCTGCATTAGGTCCGGGCGGTCTAACTCGTGAACGCGCAGGCTTTGAAGTACGTGACGTTCACGTAACTCACTATGGTCGCGTATGTCCAATCGAGACTCCTGAGGGTCCAAATATCGGTCTAATTAACTCGTTGTCTACGTACGCACGTACAAATGACTACGGTTTCTTAGAAACACCTTACCGCAAAGTGGTAGACGGTGTTGTAACTGATGAAGTTGATTATTTATCAGCCATTGAAGAAGGTCAGTTTGTTATCGCACAGGCGAACTCAAACTTAACTGAAACCAATGAGTTTGTTGATGAACTTATCCCATGTCGTCACAAAGGTGAATCTACCTTTATGGGTCGCATGGACCAGCAGTATATGGATGTATCACCACAACAGGTGATCTCTGTAGCGGCAGCACTTATCCCGTTCCTAGAACACGATGATGCTAACCGTGCATTGATGGGTTCAAACATGCAACGTCAAGCAGTACCAACATTGAAAGCGGATAAGCCGTTAGTAGGTACTGGTATTGAGTTAACACTAGCGAAAGATTCTGGTGTAACTATCGTTGCTAAACGTGGTGGTGAAGTAATGTATGCTGACGCAAGTCGCATCGTTGTAAATGTACATGAAGAAGAACGCATCCCTGGTGAAGCGGGCATCGACATCTACAACTTAACCAAATACACACGTTCTAACCAAAATACATGTATTAACCAAAAACCAACTTGTATGGTTGGCGAACCGGTTACTCGTGGTGACGTGTTAGCAGATGGTCCTTCGACTGACTTAGGTGACTTAGCCCTTGGTCAAAACCTTCGCGTGGCATTCATGCCATGGAACGGTTACAACTTCGAAGATTCAATCTTGTTATCAGAGCGCGTAGTTGAAGAAGATCGTCTAACGACTATCCATATTCAAGAGCTACAGTGTGTTGCCCGTGATACTAAATTAGGTCCAGAAGAGATCACAGCAGATATCCCGAACGTGGGTGAATCTGCACTAGGCAAGCTTGATGAATCAGGCGTTGTATATATTGGTGCTGAAGTTAAAGGCGGCGATATCCTAGTAGGTAAAGTGACTCCTAAAGGCGAGACACAGCTTACACCTGAAGAGAAGCTACTGCGTGCTATCTTCGGCGAAAAAGCGTCTGACGTTAAAGACAGCTCTTTACGTGTACCAAATTCTGTAACTGGTACTGTAATTGACGTGCAAGTTTTCACCCGTGATGGTGTTGAAAAAGATAAACGCGCGTTAGAAGTTGAAGACATGCAGCTTCGCGAAGCGAAGAAAGACTTCAACGAAGAGTTCCGTATTTTAGAAGCAGGCGTTTTAGACCGTGCACGTAAGCTACTTATAGCTGCTGGTTTTGATGAAGATAAACTTGCATCTCTAAATGCTGAAAAAGTACTTACGCAAAGCCTTGCTGAAGAAGACAAGCAAGCTGAGCTTGAGCAACTAGCTGCACAGTACGATGAACTTAAAGCTGAATACGATAAGAAGTTTGAAAACAAACGTCGTAAAATTACCCAAGGTGATGACTTAGCACCAGGCGTACTTAAGATTGTTAAAGTATACCTAGCTGTTAAACGTCGTATCCAACCGGGTGATAAAATGGCGGGTCGTCATGGTAACAAAGGTGTTATCTCGACTATCGTACCAGTAGAAGATATGCCTTACGATGACAAAGGTCGTACGGTAGATATCGTATTGAATCCACTAGGTGTACCATCACGTATGAACATCGGTCAGATCCTTGAAACACATATGGGTCTTGCTGCACGTGGTATTGGTGAACGTATTGAAGAGATGATGAAAGAACAACGTGAGCTTCATGAGCTACGTGACTTCATCAAGCAAGCATACGAAATTGGCGAATCTCGCCAAGTTGTAGATATTGCTAGCTTCACTGATGACGAAATTCGTCGTCTAGCTGAAAACTTAAAAGGTGGTTTACCAATAGCTACTCCTGCATTTGATGGCGCGAAAGAAAGCGAAATCAAAGACATGCTTGAGCTTGCGGGCTATCCTCGTAGTGGTCAGGTTACACTTTATGATGGCCGTACTGGCGATCAGTTTGAACGTCAAGTAACCGTTGGTTACATGTACATGCTTAAACTTAACCACTTGGTTGACGATAAGATGCACGCACGTTCTACTGGTTCTTACAGCCTTGTTACTCAGCAGCCGCTGGGTGGTAAAGCACAGTTCGGTGGCCAGCGTTTTGGTGAGATGGAAGTATGGGCACTTGAAGCTTACGGTGCTGCTTACACTCTACAAGAAATGCTAACAGTGAAATCGGATGACGTGAACGGTCGTACTAAGATGTATAAAAACATCGTTGATGGTAACCATAAAATGGAACCAGGTATGCCAGAATCGTTCAACGTATTGTTGAAAGAAATCCGCTCACTGGGTATCAACATCGAGTTGGAAGAAAATTAAGCCAATTAGATGCTGCAGTTAACGCTGCAGCATCTGTTACGGCTGAATAGAATGTAGGGACGAGATTATCCGTCCTCAAGATTAACTCCGACAGGAGAGCTAAGGTGAAAGACTTACTTAAGTTTCTGAAGCAACAAAATAAGACCGAAGAATTCGATGCAATTCGCATTGGTCTTGCTTCACCAGACATGGTTCGTTCATGGTCATACGGTGAAGTAAAGAAACCTGAGACTATTAACTACCGTACTTTCAAGCCTGAGCGCGATGGCTTATTCTGTGCCCGTATTTTCGGCCCAGTGAAAGATTATGAGTGTTTATGTGGTAAATATAAACGCCTTAAACACCGTGGTGTGATCTGTGAAAAGTGTGGCGTTGAAGTAACACTCACTAAAGTGCGACGCGATCGTATGGGTCATATCGACCTTGCGAGCCCAGTTGCACATATATGGTTTTTAAAATCATTACCGTCACGTATTGGCTTAATGCTAGATATGACGCTTCGTGATATTGAACGTGTTCTTTACTTCGAATCATTCGTAGTAACTGAACCTGGTATGACAACGCTTGAGCGTGGTCAGCTATTAGGTGAAGAAGAATACTTAGATTCACTAGAAGAGCACGGTGATGAGTTTGAAGCTAAGATGGGTGCTGAAGCAGTTTTAGACTTGCTTCGTGAACTTGATCTTGCTCAATTAATAGCTGAGATGCGTGAAGAGTTACCAACAATTAACTCTGAAACTAAGCGTAAAAAAATCACTAAACGTCTTAAGTTAATGGAATCGTTCCACCAATCAGGTAATAACCCTGAGTGGATGATCATGACAGTACTTCCAGTATTGCCACCTGATCTACGCCCATTAGTACCATTAGACGGTGGTCGTTTTGCGACATCTGATCTAAATGACCTTTACCGTCGTGTTATTAACCGTAATAACCGTCTTAAGCGTCTACTAGATTTAGCAGCACCAGACATTATTGTACGTAACGAAAAACGTATGTTACAAGAAGCGGTAGATGCGCTACTTGATAACGGTCGTCGTGGTCGTGCAATTACAGGTTCTAACAAACGTCCTCTTAAATCTCTTGCTGATATGATCAAGGGTAAGCAAGGTCGTTTCCGTCAGAACTTACTTGGTAAGCGTGTAGATTATTCAGGCCGTTCTGTAATCACAGTTGGTCCTACACTTAAGCTTCACCAATGTGGTCTTCCTAAGAAGATGGCACTAGAGCTATTCAAACCATTCATCTATGGCAAATTAGAACGTCGCGGCATGGCTACGACAATCAAAGCTGCTAAGAAGATGGTTGAACGTGAAGTTCCGGAAGTATGGGATGTACTTGACGAAGTAATTCGTGAACATCCAGTATTACTTAACCGTGCACCAACACTTCACCGTTTGGGTATCCAAGCGTTTGAGCCTGTGCTTATCGAAGGTAAAGCGATTCATTTGCATCCATTAGTATGTGCGGCGTACAACGCCGATTTCGATGGTGACCAAATGGCGGTACACGTACCGTTAACAATCGAAGCGCAGCTTGAAGCTCGTGCATTAATGATGTCAACAAACAACATTCTATCTCCTGCGAATGGTGAGCCAATCATCGTTCCTTCACAGGATGTTGTATTGGGTCTTTATTACATGACTCGTGACCGCATTAACGCTAAAGGCGAAGGCGCGATATTTAAAGATCCAAAAGAAGCAGAAAAAGCATACCGCAGTGGCAATGCAGACCTTCACGCAATTGTGAAAGTACGTATTAGCCAATCAGTTAAAAACGAAGACGGCGTAGTAGAAGATACTATTACTGTTATCGATACAACTGTTGGTCGTGCAATTCTGTCTCTAATTTTACCTAAAGGCATGCCGTTTGCGTCAATCAACCAGCCGCTAGGTAAAAAGCAGATTTCTGGCTTATTGAATGAGTGTTACCGTCGTCTAGGTCTTAAAGATACAGTTATCTTTGCTGACCAAGTTATGTACACCGGTTTCCATTATGCAATGAAGTCAGGTGTTTCTATCGGTATTGATGACTTAGTTATCCCACCGGTTAAAGCACAGATAATTGAATCAGCTGAAGCTGAAGTTACTGAAATCAACCAACAATTCCAATCAGGTCTTGTAACGGCTGGTGAAAAGTACAACAAAGTTATCGATATCTGGTCACGTGTAAACGAAAACTTATCACGTGAGATGATGTCTAACTTGTCGAAAGACACAGTTATCAATGCACAAGGTGAAGAAGTAGAGCAACCGTCATTTAACTCAGTGTTTATGATGGCCGACTCAGGTGCTCGTGGTAGTGCTGCACAGATTCGTCAGTTGGCGGGTATGCGTGGTCTAATGGCACGTCCAGATGGTTCAATCATCGAGACTCCAATCACAGCTAACTTCCGTGAAGGTCTAAACGTACTTCAGTACTTCATCTCAACGCATGGTGCGCGTAAAGGTCTTGCCGATACAGCACTTAAAACAGCAAACTCGGGTTACCTAACGCGTCGTCTAGTAGACGTTGCACAAGATTTGGTAATCAATGAAGATGACTGTGGCACAGAAGATGGCTTAACAATGAAACCGCTTATTGAAGGTGGTGATGTTGTAGAAGCACTTCGTGAACGTGTTCTAGGTCGTGTTGTTGCTGAAGATATTGTGATTCCAGGTACTAATACAGTGCTTGTTGAACGTAATATCATGCTAGACGAAAAACTGTGTGATCTTTTAGAAGAGCATTCAGTAGATGAAGTTCGTGTACGTTCTGTTATCACTTGTGATAATGACTTTGGTGTTTGTGCTAACTGTTACGGTCGTGACCTAGCACGTGGTCATATCATCAACGCTGGTGAATCAGTGGGTGTTATCGCGGCACAGTCAATCGGTGAGCCGGGTACACAGTTAACAATGCGTACCTTCCACATCGGTGGTGCGGCATCTAGAGCGTCTGCAGAAAATAATGTACAAGTAAAAACTAACGGTACATTAAAACTTCATAACTCTAAGTACGTACTTAACACAGACGGTAAGATTGTTATTACTTCTCGTTCTACGGAAATTACTATCATTGATAGTCATGGTCGTGAGAAAGAGCGCTATAAAGTACCTTACGGTGCGGTATTAACAGTGCAAGACAATACGGAAGTTCTAGGTAACGATATAGTTGCTACTTGGGACCCGCATAGTCACCCAATCGTTCTTGAGCATAAATCAAAAGTATCGTTCAGCGATATCGATGATTCAAATACTGAAGCACAGACTGATGAGCTAACGGGTTTAACCCGTGTAGTTGTTAAAGATCTTGCTAAAGTAAATACGAAAGAACCAAAGCTTATCATCGAAAGTGAAGAGCGCGGTCTGCAAGAAACACGTCTTCCTTCATTCACGACGATTGAAGTTATTGACGGCGTTACAGCAAACCCAGGTGACGTGTTAGCACGTATTCCGCAAGAAGGTTCGAAAACTCGTGATATCACGGGTGGTCTACCACGCGTAGCCGACTTATTTGAAGCTCGTAAGCCAAAAGAACCAGCTATATTAGCTGAAGTAACTGGTACAATTAGCTTCGGTAAAGAGACTAAAGGTAAGAAGCGTTTAGTTATTACTCCAGCTGAGGGTGATCATTACGAAGAGATGATTCCTAAATGGCGTCAACTTAACGTGTTTGAAGGTGAGCAAGTGTCTAAAGGTGAAGTTATCGCCGATGGTCCTGAATCACCGCATGACATCTTGCGCCTACGTGGTGTGACTCATGTTGCTAACTATATCGTTAACGAAGTGCAAGAGGTTTACCGTTTGCAAGGCGTTAAGATCAATGATAAGCACATTGAAACAATTATCCGTCAAATGTTACGTAAATGTACCATCATGCACGGCGGTGATACTGACTTCTTAGCCGGTGAACAAATCGAAGTGGCGCGCGTTAATATCGCAAACCGTGACCTTGAAAAACAAGGTAAGATACCAGCTAAGTTTGAAATCCAGTTAATGGGTATCACAAAAGCATCACTAGCAACAGAATCTTTCATCTCTGCAGCGTCTTTCCAAGAGACAACACGTGTTCTTACAGATGCGGCAGTGAATGGTAAGAGCGATGAGCTTCGCGGTCTTAAAGAAAACGTAATTGTGGGTCGTTTGATCCCAGCCGGTACCGGTTTTGCGTATCATCAAGAACGTATGGCTCGCCGTAAACAAAGCAAAGTAGTAGTAGAAGAGCAAACAGTAAGTGCAGAAGAGGCAACTCAAGCACTTACAGACGCTCTAAATGCTGATTTGTCTGGAAATCAATAAACTGTTCTTAATCAATAGATTAAGTGATCGCAAGGCAGTTATATGCTGTCTTGTGGTTAGTTTAGGTTGACAGGTTAAACTTTGCTCATTAAAATTCCGCCACCCATTTACTTGTGTGCTTAATGCAGGCTCGTAAATAAAGGGCGGATTTTTTATTTTTTTCAGTAGTAATTTTAATTTCAGGAGCTATTTAAATGGCAACTATTAACCAGCTAGTGCGTAAGCCACGCCGTAGCAAGGTTACGAAAAGTAACTCAGCTGCACTAAAAGCGTGTCCGCAAAAGCGCGGTGTATGTACTCGCGTATATACAACTACACCTAAGAAACCTAACTCGGCGTTACGTAAAGTAGCTCGTGTACGTTTAACTAACGGTTTCGAAGTAACTTCATACATTGGTGGTGAAGGTCATAACCTTCAAGAGCATAGTGTAATCCTAATCCGTGGTGGTCGTGTTAAAGATTTACCAGGTGTGCGTTTTCACACTGTTCGTGGTGCACTTGACTGTGCAGGCGTTAGCGACCGTCGTCAAGCTCGTTCTAAATACGGTACTAAACGCCCTAAAGGCTAATGTTTTCCGTTAGTAAGGCCAAGCACTAAATATTTATAATTATTGTTTTGGGTGATTGACTCGAAAGAGCAAACCTGAATAAACCGGAGATACAAAATGCCTAGAAGACGCGTAATCGGTCAACGTAAAATTCTTCCAGATCCTAAGTTCGGATCGGAACTTCTTGCTAAATTCGTTAACATCGTGATGTTAGACGGCAAGAAATCTACTGCTGAAAAAATTGTTTATGGTGCGCTAGACGTGGCTGCTGAGAAATCAGGCAAGTCGCACCTAGAAATCTTTGAAACTGCACTTGATAACATCCGCCCACAGGTAGAAGTTAAATCTCGCCGTGTTGGTGGTTCAACTTATCAAGTACCAGTTGAAGTACGTCCAGTTCGTCGTAACGCATTAGGTATGCGTTGGTTAGTAGACGCTGCACGTAAGCGTGGCGAAAAATCTATGGGCTTACGTTTAGCTCAAGAAATCGTTGACGCTTCTGATAATAAAGGCACTGCGGTTAAGAAACGTGAAGACGTTCACCGTATGGCTGAAGCGAATAAAGCATTCGCTCATTACCGTTGGTAATCTGTCTTTAACCTTTAAGAGGATCATATGGCACGTACAACTCCACTTGAGCGCTATCGTAATATAGGTATTGTCGCTCACGTAGATGCAGGCAAAACCACCACAACAGAACGTGTTCTGTTCTACACGGGTCTTTCTCATAAGATCGGTGAAGTACATGATGGCGCTGCAACTATGGATTGGATGGAGCAGGAACAAGAGCGTGGTATCACAATCACTTCTGCTGCAACAACGTGTTTTTGGAAAGGGATGGACGCTCAATTTGACGCCCATCGTATCAATATTATTGATACTCCAGGACACGTAGATTTCACTATCGAAGTAGAGCGTTCTTTACGCGTATTAGATGGTGCGGTAGTTGTTCTTTGTGCTTCATCTGGTGTACAGCCGCAAACTGAGACAGTTTGGCGTCAAGCGAACAAATACGAAGTTCCGAGAATGATTTTCGTAAATAAAATGGATCGCACGGGCGCTGACTTCTTAGCTGTGGTTAGCCAGGTGAAATCTCGTCTTGGAGCAACGCCTGTTCCAATTCAGTTGCCTGTAGGCGCTGAGGACGACTTTAAAGGTGTTATTGACCTTATAAAAATGAAAGTGATTAACTGGAACGAAGCGGACCAGGGTATGACTTTCTCTTATGAGGCAATACCGGCAGAACTTCTGGAATTAGCTGAAGAATGGCGCTCTCACTTAGTTGAAAGCGCTGCTGAAGCAACAGAAGAACTAATGGATAAATACTTAGAAGGTGAAGAGTTAAGTGAAGCAGAAATTAAAAATGCTTTACGCCAACGAACATTAGCTAATGAGATTGTTCCAGTTACTTGTGGTAGCGCATTTAAAAACAAAGGTGTTCAAGCTGTGCTTGATTGCGTTGTTGAATATATGCCTTCACCAGAGCAAGTGAAACAAATCCAAGGTATCCTAGAAAATGGTACTGAGGAAGAACGTCCAGCTAATGATAAAGCGCCGTTTGCTGCACTCGCTTTTAAGATTGCAACAGACCCGTTTGTTGGAACCTTGACCTTTTTCCGTGTTTACTCTGGTACTGTTAAACAGGGTGACACGGTATATAATCCAGTAAAAAGTAAGCGTGAGCGACTTGGCCGTATCGTACAGATGCATTCAAACTCTCGTGAAGAGATCAAAGAAGTTTTCGCAGGCGACATCGCGGCAGCTATTGGTCTTAAAGACGTAACAACAGGTGAAACACTGTGTGATCCGAATTCTATTATTACGCTTGAGCGTATGGAATTCCCTGAACCAGTAATCTCTATTGCGGTTGAGCCTCGCACTATAGCTGACCAAGATAAGATGGGTATCGCGCTGGGTAAACTAGCTGCTGAAGACCCTTCTTTTCGAGTACAAACTGACGAAGAATCAGGCCAGGTTATAATCTCTGGCATGGGTGAACTTCACCTAGATATCATCGTCGACCGTATGAAACGTGAATTCAGTGTTGAATGTAACGTTGGTAAGCCGCAGGTCTCATACCGAGAAGCTATTCGTTCAACTGTTAAGGTTGAAGGGAAGTTTATACGTCAGTCAGGTGGTCGTGGTCAATATGGTCACGTTTGGATTAAACTTGAACCGATGGATATTACGGATGATGAGTCACCAATTTACGAGTTCGTTAACGAAACCGTAGGTGGTTCTGTTCCTAAAGAGTTCGTCCCTGCGGTAGACAAAGGTATCCAAGAGCAAATGTCTCAAGGTGTACTGGCAGGCTACCCATTACTTGGCGTTAAAGCGACTTTATATGATGGTTCATTCCATGATGTAGATTCGAATGAAATGGCATTTAAAATAGCAGGTTCACTGGCAATGAGAGATGGGGCGCTTAAAGCTAACCCTGTACTACTAGAGCCAGTAATGAAGGTTGAAGTACTCACTCCTGATTCAAATATGGGTGATGTAGTTGGCGACTTAAACCGTCGCCGCGGCATAATCGAAGGCATGGAAGATGCATTAGGTGGACTTAAGCAAATTAATGCGCAGGTTCCTCTTTCTGAAATGTTTGGTTATGCGACTGCTTTACGATCTGCAACACAGGGCCGTGCCTCATACTCTATGGAGTTTGTGAAGTACGCTGAAGCCTCTAAAAACGTTGCAGATACAATAATTTCAGCTCGCGCTGTTATATAATTTTAGCTTGTCTGGCTCAATAGTGAGTCAGGCTTTAATTTCTTTATTAGGAATTTTTTAAGATGGCAAAAGAAAAGTTTGAACGCGTAAAACCGCACGTAAACGTTGGTACAATCGGCCACGTTGACCACGGTAAAACTACACTAACTGCAGCAATCACTAACGTACTTGCAAAAGTATACG
>NZ_JADYXJ010000033.1:0-44518 GCF_015864365.1 Pseudoalteromonas sp. SWXJ133 | reverse complement strand
GAAGAGCGCGAACGTGGTATCACTATTTCAACGTCTCACGTTGAATACGATACTCCTTCACGTCACTACGCACACGTAGATTGTCCTGGTCACGCCGATTATGTTAAAAACATGATCACTGGTGCTGCTCAAATGGACGGCGCGATCTTAGTAGTTGCTGCGACTGATGGCCCTATGCCACAAACGCGTGAGCACATCCTTCTTTCTCGTCAAGTTGGCGTTCCTTACATCATCGTGTTCATGAACAAATGTGACATGGTAGATGACGAAGAGCTACTTGAACTAGTAGAAATGGAAGTTCGTGAACTTCTTTCAGAATACGATTTCCCAGGTGATGACTTACCTCTAATTGCTGGTTCTGCGCTTAAAGCGTTAGAAGGCGAGAAAGAGTGGGAAGATAAGATTGTTGAGCTTGCAAACGCACTTGATACTTACATCCCAGAGCCAGAGCGTGACATCGATAAGCCATTCATCATGCCTATCGAAGACGTTTTCTCAATCCAGGGTCGTGGTACTGTTGTAACTGGTCGTGTTGAAGCTGGTATCATCCGCATCAATGACGAAGTAGAAATTGTTGGTATCAATGATACAACTCGTTCTACTTGTACTGGTGTTGAAATGTTCCGTAAGCTTCTAGACGAAGGTCGTGCTGGCGAAAACATCGGTGCACTTCTACGTGGTACTAAACGTGAAGACGTTGAACGTGGTCAAGTACTAGCTAAGCCTGGTTCAATCAACCCACACACTACATTCACTTCAGAAGTATACGTACTTTCGAAAGATGAAGGTGGTCGTCATACTCCATTCTTCAAAGGTTACCGTCCACAGTTTTACTTCCGTACAACTGACGTAACAGGTGACGTACAGTTACCAGATGGCGTAGAAATGGTAATGCCTGGTGATAACATCAAGATGACAGTAACTCTAATCGCACCAATCGCGATGGATGAAGGTCTTCGTTTTGCTATCCGTGAAGGTGGTCGTACTGTAGGTGCTGGTGTTGTAGCAACTATCGTAGCGTAATTATTAGCCTAGCTAATTGTTACCAAAAAGCCCGAGCTTAGTCTCGGGCTTTTTAATGTCTAGAATAAAGTGTCATATGAAGGTGGCGCTCTTACTTTAGGCGTAGGTGCGTTGTAGTAACGTTCAAAGCGTAATTATTAGCCTAGCTAATTGTTACCAAAAAGCCCGAGCTTAGTNTAACATCAAGATGACAGTAACTCTAATCGCACCAATCGCGATGGATGAAGGTCTTCGTTTTGCTATCCGTGAAGGTGGTCGTACTGTAGGTGCTGGTGTTGTAGCAACTATCGTAGCGTAATAATTAACTTTAAAGTTAATTGTTAGAAAAAGGTCACTTAGGTGGCCTTTTTTAATGCCTGAAGAAAAGTGTCATATGAAGGTGGCGCTCTTACCTTAGGCGTAGGTGCTTTGTAGCAACGTTCAAAGCGTAATAATTAACGTTAAAGTTAATTGTTAGAAAAAGGTCACTCAGGTGGCCTTTTTTAATGCCTAAAGAAAAGTGATTAGCTTTGAGTTATAACTTTCTTGTCGTAGCTTGGGTTGAGTTTTACGAAACCCGAGGAGAAATAGTGCTGAAGATAACTACGCAATTAATGGGCTATTTAATACGTTAAAATGATCATGCTTTTAATAAAATTAGTACCAATAAAAAGCACGGCTAGGCCGCGCTTATATTGAGTTAGCTCTTGGTCTTTTAGCCAATTACTAATATATGATAAAAGCTTTAATGCTTTTTAGCATACTCTTGCGCTTGTTTTAAAACTCTTAATAAATTACCGCTAAGAATCTTTTTAATATCTTTGTCGCTGTAATCTCTGTCCATTAAACCTTGAACAAGATTAGGATAGCTAGATACATCTTTTAAACCGATAGGTAATGAATCGCCAACTCCATCATAATCAGAGCCAATACCTACATAATCAATACCAATTAGCTCAACTACGTGATCAATATGGTCAAGTACTTGCTCAAGGCTTGCAAATGGGTATGGGTTTTTAGCACGGTATGCAGCATCAAAATCTTTGCTTAATTTAGTGCCGTCTTTTTTAACGGACTCTTTTGTGTTTTTTAACTGCTTGCCCCAACTGCCTGCTTTAGCGGTAACAAAGCTTGAACCAAAGTTAATTTGAATAACGCCGCCATTTTCTTTAAGTGCCAATAGCATATCGTCATTCATATTACGCTCAAAGCCAGGCGTGTATTTACGAAGTGATGAATGTGAGGCAATTACGGGTGTTTTAGATAGATCCATAACCTGATAAAACGCATCATCAGAAATATGCGATACATCGATTAGCATACCAATATTATTCATTTCAGTGACAAGCTTTTTACCAAATGGGCTTAAGCCTTTCCATTTACGGCGTATATCGTAAGATGAATCCGAAATATGGTTGCTTTGCGAGTGCGCTAGCGTGATGTAGCGAATACCACGGTCGTAAAAGTGCTGAAGGTTTTTCATGTCCCCTTCGATTGGAGAGCCGTTTTCCATACCCATCGCTATAGAAAGCTTGCCTTGTTTAAATTGCTCTTCTATATCAGTGCTTGAGCTAGCAATAGCAAACTTATCGGGTGCGCGCTGGGCTATGGCTTCCATACTATCAATCATTTGATTGGCTAGCTGGTAGCTTTTTCCTTTACCTTCAAATTCCAAATGCGCAGGAATATAAATTGACATAAACGGTGCGTTTAAACCGCCTTTTACAGCGCGAGGGTAGTCAAAATCGCCATCAGTTGTTGCTTTAGTTACATCAACCCAATTTTCGTGAATTCGATAAGGTACGTCGATATGGGTATCAATTAAAATGGTGTCTTTAGCGAGTTTAATTGCCTTGTCAGATGCTGTTATTGTTTGTTCTGCTTGGGCTTGGCTAGTTAAAGCTAGTGATATGGCTACCACTAGAGTGCTGAGTTTTATCATGTTTTGGCTCTTTGGGTAAAAAGCCATTGTGTACGTTCAATTCAAAAGTTACAAGTACTACACCTTAATCAAACGCCTCTGCTTGATGCTCTTCACTTTGCAGCGCTTTAAATTCGCCCTTAGAAATAATAGTAACTGACTCATGTAATTCAGAGAAAAACACCATTGCTTCGCCATTTTTAAGCTGTAGCTTAACTTGGTTAACTTTAGATTCGATGCTTGCTTCTACTTCGCCATAATCGGTGCCTTCGCGCAGTACATAGCTTTCTATTAGGTTATATAGTGTATCTTTATCGAGTTGTTCAAAAGGGATAATCATAATTGCTCTTTGTTTGCGTTGCCTAAAACATGTTGCCCAAAATAGCATGGCACGGCTTTCTCTAACCAAAATATAGGCTTAAACGGATTTTTACCGCTAATAAAACCAACGTGTCCGCCTTTGTCAGAGATGCGCAGCGTAACATGCTCACTTACGTCTTGCCTACTTGGTACGGCCTTAATTGAGAGCATTGGGTCGTCTTTGGCATGAATAATAAGTGTAGGTATAGCGATATCTTTTAAGTACGGCATTGCACTGGCTTTGCGATAGTAATCGTGTGCGTTTTCAAAACCATGCAGGGGGGCTGTTAATTGATTATCAAACTCTAATAAATCGTCAATTTTCATTAACTGTTTTGGCGTTAATGAAATTTGCTGCTTAATTTGTGGCAGCTTTCGCTGCATTGATTTTTTCATGCGATCGAGCAGATATTTTTGGTAAATTTTACCTAAGCTTTTACGAATAACATCGCTTGATGACGACAAATCATAAGGAGCAGATACCACCGCTGCAGCACTTAGTGGGCATGCTTGTGATTGTTCACCTAAGTATTTGGCCAGTACGTTACCGCCTAACGAAAAACCTACAGCGACCATAGTGCGCTCAGGAAATTGCAGCTTTAAGTGATTTATAAAAAAGGCTAAATCGGCGGTGTCACCGCTGTGATAAGCACGTGGCAGGCGATTGACTTCAGTTGAGCAATTTCTAAAGTGCATAAGCACAACTGCATAACCTTGCTTTTTTAACGCCTTCATCATGCCTTTGGCATAAAAGCTATTTATATTGCCTTCAAGGCCATGTAAAACAACGGCAAGTGGAGCGGTTTCGTTATGTGGAAGTGACCATGCGAGCTCAATAAAGTCACCATCAGGTGTATCAAGTTGCTCAAGTTCGTAGCGAGTGTGGTGAAATGGGCGGAAAAAACGCGGCATTATGGTTTGAACGTGACGATTGGTCATCCACCATGCTGGTTTGAACTGAGAGATCATGTTTGTACTACGCACTTTGTATTAAACGAAAAGCTAGTGTACCAAATTTTTCGCTTCAGAAAATAAAAAGCGCCTAACTAGTAAACTAATAAGGCGCTTTAGTGCGTCGTGCTTAATTTTGTTCGGGGATTTCTGCATCATGTATTTTTTTCAAAAAGAAAAAAGCAAAAAAGATACACAAAGAAACAACGATGGTTAAAAACCCAAAAGACATAAATAAAACTGGATCTGTAAAAAAGTCTCTAAAGAATACGTTCATGAGTTGTTCCCCTCGTTGTTGATGGATTAATCATAGGCGGTGTTTGCAGGTCGCAACGTGATCGAGATCAAGTTATTTACATAAGCAGATATAGGGGTGAAGCTAAGTTGATTTAGATCATGCTTTAAAGGCTACTAAGTTATACCACTGAGAGCTAAGAGAGTTTTTCGCTTGAAATAGTGAGCTGATTGTAATCCATGTTTTTTCACTTCCCCTAAAGCGTAGCGCTTTTAACTTTTTTGAGTAAACCACTTAAAGATTTTTTGCACGAAGAGAAAAAAAGAGAAGCAAATGGGGGCAGGGTAATAAAATGCTGAGCTAAACAGCCGCTCAATATTTATATTTTTATCTAAGTAATCTAGTTTGTTTTCCTCTAAAAGCGAAGCGCCTCTTAACCTCTTTGTGAATTATTTACTTAAAGGTTTTTTGCACAAAGAAAAGAGAATGAGCAGTAGAGGAGGGTATAAAAAGTCGCAGCCTAAGTGGCTTTCATATACAGCTCAATATTGTTTGGTTCTGCATGCTGGATTAATTCAAACTCATTTACTGCTTCAATCAACATATGTTGCTGTTGCTTTTCAAGCTTTAGCTCAGCGCTTAGTAACTCTGCGCGTATTGTGGCGTAATCACTTATCGTATTCTGATTAGCTTTTAAATAGCTAAGAGCAGCGCGCAGAGGCTGTAATGCATAAGTATCAAATTCACTAACTACTTGCGTTAACTCATTTAGCTGTTGGGTATTAATACTTAAATTTAATGAGTCTAAATAAAGTAGCAATAAGCATAAATTAACGTTTTTTCCTTGCTGGTTTTGTAGTGCCAGCAAGGTTGTTTGTTGATCAGGCTTTGCGTACAAGGTGCACGCAAACTGCCAAAAATGGTCGCTATTGAGCAAGTTCATCGGCGAATGCCTGCTCTTTTTCTTCCATTTCTTCAAGTGCCATAAGTAGCTCTTCTTCAACGTCGTTAAGCTTAGGCGTAAGGGTTGCTTGCTTGGCTAATAACTCTTTAAGCTTGGCTTTGTTGTCGTCGTTGTAGAGTTCGTTATCACCTAAGGTCACTTCAACTTCACTTAATTCGGCGGTAAATTTATCGAGTTGCTTTTCAAGCTTTTCAATTTGCTTTTTAAGTGGCTGGATGGCTTTTCTAAACTCAGCCTCTAAGCGCTTTTGCTCTTTACGATTAACACCTGGGTTTGCTTTAGGCTCGTCGTTTTGCTGCGCTTTAACCGCTTCTTTATTCGCATTAAGTAGCCATTGGTAATATGCATCTAGGTCGTAGCCAAACTGGGTCACTTTGCCGTCATCTACAAGGTAAAACTCATCGGCGGTATTTTTAAGCATGTGGCGATCATGCGATACGGTAACCATAGCGCCTTCAAAACCTTGCAGTGCCATAACAAGTGCATGGCGCATTTCTAAATCAAGGTGGTTAGTTGGCTCATCGAGTAGTAATAAATTTGGTTTTTGATATACCAACATGGCAAGTACTAAACGTGCTTTTTCGCCGCCCGAAAATGGGGCTACAGGCTCAAGTGCCTTATCGCCAATGAAGGCAAAGCCGCCTAAAAAGTCACGTAGTGATTGCTCAGTGGCTTTTGGGTCTAGTCGTTGTATGTGCGTTATTGCACTGGCTTTTAAATCAAGAGATTCAAGCTGATGCTGCGCAAAGTAACCAATATTTAATCCGTGATGCTGAATAACTTCGCCAGCTTGCGGCTCTAAATCACCAGAAAGCAGTTTAATTAACGTTGATTTACCCGCGCCATTTCGACCAAGTAAAGCAATTCGGCTGCCTGGTACAAGGTTTAGCTCTATATTATTTAAAATAGTGACGTCACCATAACCCGCTTTGGCTTTATCTATTGTCATTAGTGGGTTTGGTAATGCTTTTGGCTCTGCAAACTCAAAGTTAAATGGCGAGTCGGCATGTGCTGGCGCTAGTTTTTCCATGCGTTCAAGCGCTTTTACACGGCTTTGTGCTTGTTTAGCTTTACTGGCTTTTGCTTTAAAGCGCGTTATAAATTGCTCTAAGTGTGCAATTTGATCTTGCTGCTTATCAAACATTGCTTGTTGTTGTAGTAAACGCTCTGCTTTTTGGCGCTCAAACTGCGAGTAGTTACCTTTGTACACATTGATAAGTTGCTTATCTACATGCCAAATTTGGTCAACCACCGCATCTAAAAACTCACGGTCATGCGATATAAGTACAAGGGTGCCGGTATAAGCACGTAAAAAGCGTTCAAGCCAATAAACGGCATCTAAATCAAGGTGGTTTGTTGGCTCATCGAGTAATAGTAAATCGGCGTCGCGTATTAATGCTTGGGCAAGGTTTAAACGCATACGCCAACCACCCGAAAACGAGCTTACAGGGTTTTCTATTAGGTTATTGGCAAAGCCTAAGCCGTGTAATAGCTCACCTGCGGTTGATTCAATGCTGTAGCCTTTAATGTTTTCAAGCTGAATATGTACTTTGGCTTGTGTGTCGCCATCGTTGTTTTGCTCGGCCTCACGCAGTGCTATGCGCATTGCGTAGTATTCTGGGTGGCCTTGAAGTACATAATCAATCGCGCTTATTTCAAGTGCAGGTGTCTCTTGCTTAACAGAGGCAATAGACCAATCTTTTGGAATGCTGCAGTTACCGGCATCTAGTTGCAGTTCTGATTTTAGTAAACCAAATAACGTTGATTTTCCGCAGCCATTAGCGCCAACAAGGCCTACTTTGTGCTCTGGAAATAATGTAGCTGATGCGTTTTTTAATAAGGCTTTACCGCCACGAAGTAGTTCTATTTCTGAGATTTGGATCATGAATGCGTTACTTTGCTGTGCCCTTGTTAAGTTGGCGCTATCATAACATAGAACTTAATGCTCTTATCAAGCGTATCAACAAGTGAAGTTATACGATAAAATAGCGGCAGTTCAAACCACAGGAAAAATGTTGTGAGACAAAAGAAGCGATTTATTGCTGGTGCATCTTGCCCTGACTGCAAAGCCATGGATACTATGATGCTATACAGAGAACATGATGTTGAAAAAGTAGAGTGTGTTGAGTGTGGTCATAAAATGGCGCAACCCGATAACGCTGTTCAGGCGTCTACTCGTCAATTTGAACAAGTAATTGGTGTATTTAAACCGGGCGACTAACCCGGTTTTTTATTGCCTAATTTTTACCGGTTTTAGTAATGCGGTGGAGGCGGCTCAGGTGCTTCAGACATCATAGACGATGATGACTGCGACTCTTTAATTTTTTCTGCTAGCAGCTCAGTTTGGCGTTTCATTTTTGCTAACAGTTGCTGGTGCACTTTTATTTCATCATTCAAGACTTCAATTGTTTCGTCTTGAAAAGCCACTTTGGCTTCAAGTTCCATTAAGCGATGTTCAATTGTGTTCATTATTCTCTCGTATAATAAATCGCTCTGCGATACCGCTGGAGCTTTCGGTTAACAACGACTTACCGTTATCTGTAAATGTCACATCTAGCACCACCGCCGATTTAGGCTTACTGCCTTCGCGCGGGGTAACCTGCCAAGTTTGAATTTTTTCACCGCTTGGTATTTGCCACAAATCTACGCGCTTATTTGGCGAGCCGGTTGCAAGCAAAGTGCCTTGTTCGTTAAAACGCACAGCAGTAAAAATTTTCTGACGCGCAATATACTTCAGTTTACTCACAAGATCACCTGTAGTCAGCTTCCATACATTTGCTTGTGCCATACTGTCGGCCGTAAACGCATAGCGACCTTGTGGATCGAGCGTTACTTGGGTAACACGCGTTGGGTGATTAAAACGATGAATTACTTGCCCTGTACGTGTGTCCCAAAAGTAAGCAACATAATCGTTAGAGCCACTTAATGCGTAATGCCCGTTAGGTGACAGGTCAACGGTATTAACTTTATCTTGATGACCTAAAAACTCAATACGACGTCCGGTTTCTAGGTTTACAAATACGACAACGCCGTCGCTACGGCCGTATAAAACACTACGGCCTTGATTGCTAATGGCAATATCGCGAATACTGGCTTTTTGTATTTTGTAATAACCTTTATTTTTGCCTGTGGCTATATCCCACACAGCAAACGTGTTTTTTTCGGCGGTAACAGCCACGCTGTTATCAAAAGCAATAGCAACGGCGTATACCAAACTGTCCTGATCTTGCTGCTGAAACCATTGGTATTTTAGTACCTGCTGTTGATTATCCCATAGGGCGACCCCATGGTTTATAGAGGAGATTAAGCTGTACTTACCATCGGTTGACAGCGCCGATGAAAATGCACCTTGCGCGGCATGTTCGTAGCTTGCTACAGCATATTGTTTTTTATCGGTACAAGCGATAGCTAAAAAACAGCTTAATACGATTAAAAAAGTACGAAATATCGACATGTTACAAGTATTTCCTCTTAACTCTTAGTGACTGAGAGGTTAGACTAGGACGCGTTGAATGCCTAGGTTGTTTGTCTAATCACTGGATATGTTTTTAGTTTAGCTAACAATGTGGAATTTAGTCATTAAACAAGCAGCCTATCATGTAGGCCGTTAATCTTTAACTAGTAATAATACATTAAAATGACAACTGCAAAGTGTGTCGGAGATTTAAAATGAAAAAGACGATTAGATTGTCATTGATTGCAGCGTCAGTTTTAGCGCTTACAGCTTGTAATCAAGAAGCAAAAAAAGAACAAGTTGAAGTTAAATTAGACACTGTAGAACAGCAACAAGCATACGGTATTGGTGCATCTGTAGGTAACTTTTTAAATAAAGACCTAGCAGACAAAACAGAAATTGGTATTGAGCTAGACCAAGCACTTCTAATCCGTGGTTTTGAAGATGCACTTGCTGGTAATGCAAAAATTGACGAAGAAAAAATTCGCGAAGTATTAACTGAATTAGATACATCAGTACGTACTAAGCAAGAAGAAAAAGCAAAAGTAGAGTCTGAAAAAAGCAAAGAAGCGGGTGTTAAATACCTAGCTGACAACGCTAAAAAAGAAGGCGTTACAGTAACTGAGTCTGGCCTACAGTACGAAGTACTTAGCGAAGGCGAAGGCGAAAAACCAGTGGCAACTGATGTAGTTAAAGTACACTACAAAGGTACTTTATTAGACGGTACTGAGTTTGATAGCTCATATGCACGTAACGAACCTACAACTTTCCCTCTTAACCGCGTAATTGCTGGTTGGACTGAAGGTTTACAACTTATGTCAGTGGGTTCTAAGTACAAGTTCACTATTCCTTCAGAACTTGCTTACGGCGACCGTGACTTAGGTAAAATTCCAGCTAATTCAACACTTGTATTTGAAGTTGAATTACTTGAAATTCAAAATGAAGAAACATCAGCACAAGAATAAGCTTATTGTGTAAATGCAAAAAGGGACCTTAGGTCCCTTTTTTAATACACGTAAATAACATATTAGTTTGCGTGATTAGAAAACAAGTTATCAATAAGCTCATCTTCAAGTGCAAAGCGTGCTTCTAATGCCTCACCAATAATAGATAAGTCATCATCAAAGCCCTTTAATAAGTCTTCTTTGTCTACTTCAGCGTACTTATCATTAAAATCTAACGCTATGTCGGTTGTACTAGAAATACGCGGGTAAATAGAGTTTGCAAGTTCTTGGCTCTGTAAGCCCTTTTTTTCACATGCTTTTGCTATACCGTCATACACTTCAAAATGGCCTGCAGATAGGTAATCCATTAAAAGTTGGCAAAATGATTCAATTAGTTTTGGCTCTGGCAATGCTTGATCTTGTTTTTCGTACGGCGTAAAACCTGCAATTTTGCAATAAAGTACAATAAGGTCTTGGCGTTCGTTTAGCCATTTATCAATTACTGTGTGGCTACCACCCCATTTTTGTTGAGCTTTTTCTACACGCGTCAGCATAACTGTTCTCCTAGCTGGGTTGGTCTTTCAATTAGAATATAATAAGTTTATGTACATCAAGATATATTTAATTTGCGAGTATATCAACAAGTAAAGTTGAGCTACTTTGAGGGGTGTACCTTTTTATATAATCTAAGGCGAGAGATTTTATTTTAGGCAAGAAAAAACCACCAGTTACGGTGGTCTAATTTCTTTCAGTGACTTGTTATAACAAGCTTTCTTATTTTTATGAGATGATTTTTATTGTTATTATTTTAAAACATTTATTTTTATTGTTTTAAGATTTTTATTATTGTTTTTGTTAACGCGGGACAAACAATAACAAGGTTTTTGTGATGTTGCAAACATATTAATAAAAAGTTTTAAATGTTATTCTTTTTTGCTTATTTTATAGTCAAAATGGATTAAAGCACTCCATTATATTGATCTGCCTCTAGGTAAAGCTGTTTTCGTCCCTAAGCAATAGAGGGTCGGAGAATATGGTGGTACAATCTTGCACAATTTATACAAGTCTTAGGATCATTTACGCCATGAGCGAATTAAAAAACGACCGTTATTTACGTGCACTTGCAAAACAACCTGTTGATGTAACTCCGGTATGGATGATGCGCCAAGCAGGACGCTATTTACCAGAGTATCGCGCTACACGTGCACAAGCGGGCGATTTTATGAGCCTGTGCCGTAATGCTGAGCTTGCATGTGAAGTAACACTGCAGCCATTACGTCGCTACCCGTTAGATGCCGCTATATTATTTAGTGATATTTTAACGATTCCAGATGCGATGGGTTTAGGTCTTTACTTTGAAACAGGCGAAGGCCCTAAGTTTGAACGTCCTATTTCATCACTTGCTGATGTTAAAAAAATTCCAAAGTTAGACCCTACAGACGAGCTTGGCTACGTAATGAACGCAGTAAGCACTATTCGTCGTGAACTTAAAGGTGAAGTACCACTCATTGGTTTCTCTGGTTCACCGTGGACCCTCGCAACTTATATGGTTGAAGGTGGTAGCAGCAAAGTATTTGGTAAAATCAAAAAAATGGCGTTTGCAGAGCCGCAAACACTTCATTTATTACTCGATAAGTTAGCTGATTCAGTTATCGATTACTTAAATGCTCAAATTAAAGCTGGCGCGCAATCGCTAATGGTATTTGACTCGTGGGGTGGTGTATTAAGCCCGCGCGATTACAACGAATTTTCACTGCAATATATGCATAAAATTGTAGATGGCTTAATTCGTGAATACGATGGTCGTAAAGTACCGGTTACTTTGTTCACTAAAAATGGTGGTCAATGGATTGAAGCTATTGCAGCAACTGGTTGTGATGCAATTGGTCTTGATTGGACTATTAATATTAGCGACGCTAAGCGCCGTGTGGGTGATAAAGTAGCTCTACAAGGTAATATGGACCCATCTATGTTACACGGTACACCAGAGCGTATTCGCCAAGAAGTAGGCACTATTTTAGAAGACTTCGGTACAGGCAATGGCCACGTGTTTAACTTAGGCCACGGTATTACGCCAGATGTAGACCCTGAAAATGCTGGTGTATTCATTAATGCAGTACATGAGCTAAGTGCTAAGTACCATAAGTAATAGCTACTTAAATAAACTTTAAAACTGTTTAAAAGTAAAAAACCCGCTAAGTTGCGGGTTTTTTGTTACCTATTTATAAAGGCTTTTAAAACTTCTTAATTAAGCCGTTATTTAAATAAGCGATTTAAACCATTTAATGCCGCAACACGGTAGGCTTCAGCCATGGTTGGGTAGTTAAATGTGGTATTTACAAAGTAGTCGATATTATTGCCACCATTTTTTTGTTCCATAATAGCTTGGCCAATGTGAACAATTTCAGATGCACGCTCGCCAAAACAATGTACGCCAAGTACTTCTTTGGTTTCAGTGTGGAATAATATTTTTAAACTACCTACTTCAGTACCAGCAATTTGCGCACGTGCCAAATGCTTAAACTGAGCACGGCCAACTTCATACGGTACTTTAGCGGCTGTAAGTTCTTGCTCTGTTTTACCTACTGAGCTCATTTCTGGAATGGTATAAATACCAGCCGGAATATCAACAATCAGTCTGTCATCGCAGTTACCACATGCAATTGCATCAGCAGCTATGCGACCTTGGTCAAACGCAGCACTTGCAAGGCTTGGATAGCCAATTACATCACCTACAGCGTAAACGTTATCAATTTCTGTTTGATATGTTTCGTTAACTTTTAATTGGCCACGGCTATCGGCTTTTAAACCAATGGCTTCAAGGTTTAATGTATCAGTGTTACCAGTACGGCCATTAGCAAATAAAATACAGTCAGCTTTTACGCGTTTGCCTGATTTTAAATGCATAATAACGCAGTCGTCACGGGTCTCTATTCGGTCAAACTCTTCGTTATGACGAATAACAATACCGCTGTTCCAAAAGTGATAGCTAAGCGCGTCAGATATTTCAGCATCCATAAAAGCAAGCAAGCGGTCACGTGTATTAACTAAATCAACTTTAGCGCCTAAACCTTTAAATATAGAAGCGTACTCACAACCAATTACACCAGCGCCGTATATAAGTACGCGATGAGGGTCGTGTTTAAGACCTAAAATAGTGTCGCTCTCATAAATACGAGAATGCGTAAAATCGACTTCAGGTGGGCGATAAGGGCGTGAACCGGTTGCTATAACAATTGTTTTAGCAGTCAGTCGCTCAGTTGAACCATCATTTCTTTTTACTTCAATTGTGTGCTTATCTACAAAGCTCGCATCACCTTGAAACATATGAATGCGGTTACGATCGTAAAAGCTGCTACGTAAATTAGATTGCTTAGAAATAACAGAACTTGCGTGACGTAAAATATCAGGAAATGTTAAGCGGCTAGGGCGCTCACCAACATTAAATAACGGATTTGCTTTGTATTCAATATAGCGGCTAACAGAGTGGCGAAGCGCTTTTGAAGGAATTGTTCCCCAGTGCACACAACCGCCACCAACTGATTCTTGGCGTTCAATAACCGCTACTTTTTTGTCATTTTTTGAAAGGTTCATGGCGGTACCTTCACCGCCAGGACCCGTGCCAATAATTATTGCATCATATTGGTATGTCACGGGTACTTTTTTTTGTTCTGGTTGTTTGGCCACAGCCACTCCTAAATTAATTAAAAGAGGCTTTTAATAACCTCGCATTAAGTGCTAGCCATGCCTGTTTTTGATTTTCCCAGGCGGCTTCCAACTCATGGTATTGTGCCATTAATGCTGAGCGTTCACACTGCTTTGCCATGTTATTTTTTTTAACTTCTAACACTTGTTTTTGTAGTGAACAATAATTTTGCAGTTTTTTCAGCAGTAAATCGTACTCTTGTTGTAATAATGTAATCTTATCTTGTGCTAAAGGCAATTTTGCAAGACGCGTTTGCGTTTTGCTCATTAGCGTTTCGGCCTTTGCTTTTTCGATACGTTCAACAGGTGTACGCTTCAATTTATTAGCTAAACCAACAGCGGCTAAAGAGCGGATCATCCATTTTGTTGGATCGTAATGAAACCATTTAATACCGTTACGGTAGTCGCTTGCAAAAATATGGTGGAAGTTGTGATACCCCTCACCGTATGTAAATAACGCTAAAAAGCCGTTATCGCGTGCCGTATTTTTTTCGGTGTATGGGCGAGAGCCCCAAATATGTGCAACCGAATTTATAAAAAAGGTAAAGTGTTGGCTTAGTACTAAGCGTAGTAAACCTGCAAGAATTAACATACCCCACACATCACCAACCAATAAACCAAGTGCAAGAGGCAAACCTACGTTCATAGCAACAGCTAGTTTTAAGTAGTGCTTATGTTGCCACATAACGACTTTATTTCGTTGTAAATCACGACAATTACTATAGTCGTTGTAGCTATCGCCTTGGTAGTCACGTAACATCCAGCCGATATGGCTATACCAAAAACCATTGGTAGCCGCGTAAGGGTCTTTTATTGGGTCGTCAACTTGACCGTGATGTATACGGTGATCGCTACTCCAATGCAAAGCACTGTTTTGTAGTGCAAAAGCACCGCCAAGCGCAAAAATAAATTCAACAGCAGGGTGTGCGTTATAGGTTTTATGTGCCCATAATCGATGGTAGCCGGCAGTAATTGATAAGCCTGCATAAAACATGCAGCCAACAAAAGCAATCCAATGCGCGCTGGTAAATCCGTAGCTAATGGCGTACCAAGGTACAAGTGTGGCAGCCGCCAAAAAGGTTAGGCTAAAAAATAGGACGTTTGTCCAAATAATCGGTGGTTTATTCATAATTCTCAATCTCAGCGTACAACTGTAAGCTAAAATAGTATTTCAAACTCTCGTCGTCAAGTATTAGACTGGACAATTGAGCTAATATCACTAAATATTCATATAAAATAATTCAGGGAGCTGTTGATGTCGGGTGTTAGAGCGCAACAGAAACAAAAAACACGACAGGCGTTAATTCAAGCGGCATTTAATCAGCTGAGTGCTGATCATAGTTTTTCGAATTTAAGTTTACGCGAAGTAGCACGAGAAGCTGGTATTGCCCCAACTTCTTTTTATCGTCATTTTAAAGACATGGATGAGCTAGGTTTAACCATGGTAGACGAAGCCGGTTTAACCCTTCGTCAACTAATGCGTCAAGCACGCAGACGAATAGCAAACGATGGCGGCAGTGTTATAAATACCTCAGTGGTTACTTTTATGGAGTTTATTGATAACTCAAGTAACCAATTTAGGTTGTTGCTGCGAGAACGCTCTGGGACTTCTAAAGCATTTAGAGCCGCTGTAGCCCGCGAGGTAAAACATTTTATTTTAGAGCTGGCTCATTATTTAGAAAGTGAAACTAAATGTAATGCTATGCATGCCTATATTCAGGCTGAATCTATGGTAACGCTCGTATTTAATGCGGGTGCAGAGGCGCTCGATATAGAAGGGTTGCAACGCGACGAATTGATTGAGCGCGTTATTTGGCAACTGCGTTATATTACTCGTGGAGCCGGGCATTACGTAAGAGAAACGAATAAAGAAGCATAGCTTAAAAAAATTGCAAAAAGTTAATATAAGCACGGTATATTGCAGTGCTTATTAATTTAAGCGTCGCTGGTTACGTATTTGTTATTTTAATTCCTTATAGGTACCTTGTTTGAATTAAAAAACCCAATTGAATCGTTTTTAAATCTGTTTTGTGGAATTTTTATGCTTGCTTCCATCGCTTTGTAATGTTAAAAATAGGCTTCACTGAACACACACACAAGAAAACAAGATGCATATTATTCGTTTAATTACACTAAAACTTAACCTCTTACTGCTATGGTCAGTGAGCGGGGATTAGTGTGTTTGCATCGAGTTGAACACTAAAAACCCCGCAATTGCGGGGTTTTTTTTATCTCGCGGCTGGGATTAATTGAAATTTGGGTAACATAGGAATGAGGGGCAGTTATGCAAGAGCAAGATAAAGTATGGATTTTTGATACCACCTTACGTGATGGTGAGCAGGCACTCAAAGCGAGCCTTACTGAAGATGATAAAATTCAATTAGCACATACAATTAGCCGCTTGAATGTGGATGTGATGGAAGTGGGTTTTCCGGTTTCGAGCCCTGCTGATTTTCGCTCGGTGCAACGTATTGCAACCGAAGTAAAAGGCCCGATTATTTGTGGTTTGGCACGCTCAGTTGCTAAAGACATTGAAGCCTGTGGCGAAGCACTTCGCACAGCTCAGCAAAGCCGTATTCATACTTTTATTGCTACAAGCCCTTTGCACCTTGAACATAAATTACGTATGAGCTTAGACGATGCAACGGCAATGGCTGTTAAATCAATTAAATTGGCACGTAACTATACTGATGATGTTGAATTTTCGTGTGAAGATGCCGGTCGTACGCCGCATTGGGATTTATGTAAAATTGTTGAGCAGGCAATTAATGCCGGAGCTTCAACTATTAACTTGCCAGACACCGTTGGTTTTGTAACGCCAGACGAATACGCCGCGATGATCCGCCATTTAATGAATAACGTGCCAAATATTGATAAAGCGCGCTTAAGTGTGCATTGCCACAACGATTTAGGCCTAGCAGTAGCAAACTCGGTGGCTGCAGTGCAAGCCGGAGCACGTCAAATTGAGTGTACTATTAATGGCATTGGTGAGCGTGCTGGTAACTGCTCGCTTGAAGAAGTGGCGATGATCATGAAAATGCGCCACGACCACTTAAAAGTATATACCGATATTAAAAGTGAAGAAATTTACCGTGCATCTCGCCAAGTGGCTAAGATTTGTAATATGCCAGTACAACCAAATAAAGCGATTGTTGGCGAAAACGCCTTTGCACATAGTTCTGGCATTCACCAAGACGGTGTATTAAAAGCGCAAAATACTTATGAGATTATGTCGCCAGAAAGCGTGGGTGTGCCAAGCAACCAATTAAATATGACTTCGCGTTCGGGCCGTCATGTTATTGAGCATCGCTTAGAAGAGTTAGGCTATCAAAAATCTGATTACGATATGGATGGCTTATATAAAAGCTTTATCGAATTGGCTGACCAAAAAGGCACAGTATACGATTACGACCTTGAGGCGATGATTTACTTTAATCAAATTAACGACAAAGACGAAAAATACCAATTAGAATTTGTTAACTCAGCCTCTAACTCACAATCGGTAGCAAGTTCTACGATTGGAATGCGAATTGATGGCGAAGCTAAACAAGAAGCCGCGACAGGTAATGGTCCAGTAGAAGCCTCGTTTGCAGCTATTGAGCGCTTAACCGGTATGAGCGTTGAAATGATTGAATATAACTTAGAAGCGACAGGTCAAGGTGCAAGCTCATTAGGCCAAGTAAATATTATAGCTAAATACGATGGCCGACCTTACCACGGTGCGGGTATTGCAGCGGATGTGGTTGAAGCGTCGGTACGCGCCATGATCCGTGTTTATAACTTAATTTATCGTGCACAAAAAGTGTCTGATTTAAAACAACAAAGGAAAGCAGGATGAGTAAAACAAACTACAGCGTTGCGGTATTGGCTGGCGACGGTATTGGCCCAGAAGTCATGGCAGCAGCAGAGCAAGTACTTGATGCTGTAAGCAATAAGTTTGGTTTTACCCTAAACCGCGAGCATTATGCAATTGGCGGTGCAGCCATTGACGAATTTGGTAAAGCATTACCACAGAGCACGCTTACTGCGTGCGAAAACTCAGACGCTATTTTATTTGGTTCGGTAGGCGGTCCTAAATGGGAAAACTTACCACCAAACGAGCAGCCTGAGCGCGCATCGTTATTGCCGCTTCGTAAGCACTTTGGTTTGTTTTGTAATTTACGCCCTGCACAGTTATTACCTGCATTAAGTGCAGCGTCGCCACTTCGCGCTGATATCAGCGAAAAAGGTTTTGATATTTTATGTGTGCGCGAACTAACTGGCGGCATTTACTTTGGTGAAAAAGGCCGCAGTGGTGAAGGCGCAGAAGAGTTTGCATTTGATACGCAAACATACTCGCGTAAAGAAATTGAACGTATTGCACGCTTTGCTTTTGAAGCTGCAAAACTACGTAGTAACCATGTTACCTCTGTTGATAAAGCCAATGTATTAGCATCAAGCGTATTATGGCGCGAAGTAGTAACCGAAGTAAGCAAAGACTACCCAGAAGTAAGCTTAGATTACATTTACGTAGATAACGCCGCTATGCAGTTAGTTAAGCAGCCTAGCCAATTTGATGTATTACTTTGCGATAACTTATTTGGCGATATTTTGTCAGATGAGTGCGCCATGATCACAGGCTCAATGGGCTTATTACCATCGGCAAGCTTGAATCAATCGGGTTTTGGATTGTACGAGCCAGCAGGCGGTTCAGCACCAGATATTGCAGGTAAAGGCGTTGCAAACCCAATAGCACAAATTTTAAGTGCTGCATTAATGCTACGTTACTCGCTAGGACAAGACGAAGCTGCACGCACCATTGAAAAAGCAGTAGCAGAAGCCGTAGAAGCAGGCGTTGGCACACCAGATATATATCCAAATGCAGGTTACAGCACAAGCGATGTGGCTGCAGCCATCGTTTCACGCATTTAATAACATAGTAAAGTTGCAGCACCGTTATGCTGCAACTCAAACAGATTAGGGAATTAGCAAGTGGCCCAAACGTTATACGAAAAAATTTGGCAAGCACATACCGTTGCCAGCATAAATGAGCAAACCGACTTACTTTATATTGACCGCCATTTAGTGCATGAAGTTACTTCTCCGCAGGCTTTTGCAGGTCTACGTGAAAAAAACCGTACTGTACGTTGCCCAGAAAAAACTTTTGCAACGATGGATCACAACGTATCGACTAAGAGCCGATCACTTGATGCGGCAAGCGAAGTATCTAAAAACCAATTAATGGCGCTTGATAAAAACTGTAAAGAGTTTGGTATTGTACTTTACGATTTAAACTCGATTAACCAAGGCATTGTGCACGTAATGGGCCCAGAGCAAGGTATTACCTTGCCAGGCACAACCATTGTATGTGGCGATAGCCATACCTCTACACATGGTGCGTTTGGTGCATTAGCGCATGGTATTGGTACGTCTGAGGTTGAGCACGTATTAGCAACGCAAACGCTACAGCAAAAAAAGGCGAAATCGTTAAAAATTCAAATTAACGGTGTATTGCGTCCAACGGTTACGGCTAAAGATTTAATTATGGCGGTTATTGGCAAGTTAGGTACCGCTGGTGGCACAGGTTATGTAGCTGAGTTTTGTGGTGCAGGCATTGAAGCGCTTTCAATGGAAGCCCGTATGACGCTATGTAATATGAGCATAGAAATGGGTGCAAAAGCGGGTTTAATTGCATCTGACCAAATTACTTATGATTACTTAAAAGGTCGTCCGTTTGCACCAAAAGGCGCAGATTTTGATGCAGCCGTTGAATATTGGGAAACATTAAAAACAGATGAAGGCGCACACTTTGATTTAGTTGTTGAGCTAAATGCCGACGACATTCAGCCACAAATTACCTGGGGCACAAGCCCAGAGCAAGTAATTGGTGTTGATGAGTGCATACCCGATCCAGATAAAGAACCAGACTTAATTAAAGCCGATGCTATTCGCAGCGCGCTTAAATACATGGATTTAAAAGCGGGCGATAAATTATCAAGCGCGAAAGTAGACACGGTATTTATTGGCTCATGTACAAATAGCCGCATTGAAGACTTGCGCGCTGCTGCAAAAATTGTTGAAGGCAAACATGTTGTAGCCGGCATAGAGGCGTTAATTGTACCGGGCTCTGGCTTAGTTAAAAAACAAGCCGAAGACGAAGGCTTAGCCGATATTTTTAAAGCCGCTGGCTTTGAATGGCGCGAACCGGGTTGTTCTATGTGTTTAGCGATGAACGATGACCGCCTAGGAGCAGGCAAGCGTTGTGCATCTACTTCTAACCGTAACTTTGAGGGTCGCCAAGGTCGTGGCGGGCGTACCCATTTAGTTAGCCCTGCAATGGCGGCAGCCGCTGCAATACATGGTCACTTTGTTGATATTAGAGGAGAAGCCTAATGAGCGTATTTTTTAGTGGCTTAATGGCCCCACTTGATAAAAACAATGTAGATACTGACCAAATTATCCCTAAGCAGTTTTTAACATCAACTAGCCGCGAAGGCTTTGATGCGGCATTGTTTTATGATTGGCGTTACCTAGATAACGACGAGCCAAACCCTGACTTTATTTTAAATCGCCCGTGTTACCAAGGCGCGCAAATATTATTAACGCGCGACAACTTTGGTTGTGGCTCATCTCGTGAGCACGCGCCATGGGCGCTGAAGCAATATGGCTTTGAAGTTATTTTAGCTGAAAGCTTTGCAGATATTTTCTTTAATAACTGTGGTAACAACCAAATGTTAGCCATAGCGTTACCTGCCGACACGCTTGAGCAATTGTTTGTACTTAGCGAGCAGCACGACGATATTAACATTGAAATCGATCTTGAAAATCAAACACTAACAAGCAGTAAGTTTGCACCAATTAGTTTTGATATTAGTAAAGAGGTAAAAGAACGTTTGTTAAGTGGTTTAGACTTTATTGGTGTAACCGAAACACTAAACCCACAAATTGATGCGTTTGAAAAACAACTAGCTACTGAGCGTTCTTGGCAGTAATTTCTTAACCTGTAATTAAGAATCACGTATTAAAAAGCACGGCAATTGCCGTGCTTTTTTGTGGGTAAATATGAGATGTGGTAGCTAAGGCTTAATGCCTAAAGTCAGCCATTAACGCAGGTATACCGGGTAACATACCTACAATTGCCATTACAGTGGTAAGTAGCACAAACATGATAAGTGGAATCACCCAGCGGCTCATTTTAGTTAGCTCAGCGCTGCGCTCTTTACAGCCAATCAGCCCTAAGTTATCAAGTAACATAGTAAGTGACCAACCAAAAGCAGGATTAACCAAGGTCGAAGCAAACACCACAATAGCGGCTGATTGCGTCGTTTTACCTTCGCGCGTCATTTCCATGCCAGCTTCAAGTAGCGGGATAAACACCCCAACAATAAGCGCTACACACAATACAGGCTGCCAAATTGCTAAATCCATAGGGTAACCCCATAAACCAGCAATAATACAAAATAATGCAGTTAAAATAGCGCCAGCAGGAATAGGGCGCTTAGCAATAGCGGCAGGCACAATATAAGTACCCCAAGACGAGGCAAAGTTAGCACCACCGGCAAGTGAGCCAAATGTTTGTCTAACCGATGCGCTTAGCATGGTGTCGTCTATATTCATTTGTACTTTTTCGGTGCGTTGCGGATAGCTTATTTTTTGAAATACTTGATGGCCTAAAAAATCAGGAGACCACATAGCAACGGCGAGCACTGCAAATGGTAGTACAACAACAAAGCTTTCAAGTGTTGGTAAACCTAGCATCCAACCCGTGTTTTCGCCCCACCAGTAAGCTGGGTTCATATTTGGTAAACCCGGTGCAGTATGAAACTCAAACGGTGCACCTAAGGCAAAGGCAACCACGCCACCAATAAGGCAGCTTAACGGCACGGCTAACCAACGTTTTTTAAAGTGCTCTAACAGTGCATATAGTAAAATGGTGGCTAAAATAACAATAAACGCAATGTGTGCCATATCAATGGCTTCAGCCCAAGCAAACAGCTTTTTAACTTGCGAAATAGTACCAATAAAGCCTAAATAAATAAGTAGCCCGCCACATACACCTTTACTGGTTAGGCGCGCGAGCATACTTCCTCCCTTGGTTATGGCTAAAATAAAACCAAAGGCACCAATGAGTAAGCCAAACGCCATAGGATGGCCGCCAGCAGCAACAACAATAGGAATTAACGGAATAAGCGGGCCGTGAGTACCAGCCAAGTTGGCTGTAGGTAAAATAAAGCCTGAGAATAAGATGATAAAAATAGAAACAATGAGTAATTCGTAGCGCACATTTTCTAAAACAAAGGCATCGCTTAATCCAAGAGGCGCCGCAAAGGTTGCTGCAATAGCCCCCACCATAACGACTTTACCAATAGTGCCCGCCATTGCAGGTATAGTGTCTTCAAATTCAAATCGGTAATCTCTAGACGGTAAATTAGGACGCCAGCGCTTAGGCTGCATAATTTGTAATTCATGTTCGAGGTACTCGTCGCGAGTATTAAACTCTGAACTCGGCTTGTGAAGTTGCTCGTAGCTTTGAGCATCCTTGTGCGTGTTTGATGGTGCATCACCGGGTGGTGTAGTTTGCATGCGTTCTCCTGCAACATTGTTGCTTAATCAAATAAATACGGCTTTTGTTAAAGCAAATGAATATTGAACATGCAGGGTAAATCAGCTTTTAGGCTGGGATGTATAGGCAAAAGGTCGTGCATGGTTGTTTTTAATACAGTTAATCTGACAGTCAGCTTTACGTTAAAAATTATAAAATTACACAAAATGATTTAAAGTTATTACAAATCAATGGTTTGTTTTTTATTTCAAGGAGTTTGATCACTGTTTATAGCGGGAAGTAGTGTTAATGGCAGGTTATTATCCTTTAGTCTTAGTGGCTGTAAAAGCCGCTTTGTTTGAAAAGCTTATTGGTAGCAGCCGTTAATTTCGTTTTATTTGTGGTGAAATAATACTTCTGTTACTTTCGGATTGTTAATAACAACAATAAAGAATAGAGATGCAACTCAACTCCCCTAAATCAATTGGTATTTTACTTGGTACGCTTTACGGCATATTTATGCGGCTGTTTGTAGAGCTAGTCAATGCTTACAATTTAGGTAGCTTAGTCTCTATATCATTTATGTTTTTAGTGCCTGTTGCTATTGGCTATATTCGTATTCACTTTGAGTACAACGAATCAAAAACATTAACTAAAAGGCAAATGATCACGATTGCTTGGCAGCCTATTTTTGTTTTTTTATTTGTAAGTGTAATTACTTTGCTTGAAGGGAGCATTTGTGTGGCAATGGCTTTGCCTGCTTTTATGTTTTTTGCCAGCATTGGTGGGTTACTTGCGGGCTTTGTTAGAAAACGTAAAATAAAAAAAGCGAATAGTTCTTTATTATCAATCGCGTTGTTACCTATATTGCTCTCACCTATTGAAGTTAACTTTTTACATTTATCAAAAACATACGAAGTAACAAATTCAATAGCTATTAACGCGCCCATCAATGTTGTGTGGCAGCAGTTAGCTAATGTGAGTGACATAAAACCACAGGAAGTGCCTTTTTCACTCACTCAATTAATTGGTGTACCAAAGCCATTAAAGGCAAGTATGAATGCTAGCGGTATAGGCGCTGTTCGCACAAGTACTTGGCAAAAAGGCGTTGTGTTTGAAGAAGTAATAACCGACTGGCAGCCAAACAAAAAAATGCATTATAGATTTGATATAGACCCAGATGCTATCCCCGATGACGCACTCGATAAACACGTAAAACTAGGCGGTGAATACTTTTCACCTCTTTACGGTGGATATGAGTTAAGTGAAGATAAAAGCGGCAATACGATTTTAACGTTAAAAACGACCGTGCAAGATAATACAAATTTTGGTATTTATTCGCGAATATGGGGTGAGGTGATATTTCAAGATTTTCATCATTCACTTTTAACGTTGATGAAAAACAGAGCTGAAAAATCACTTATCGCAGCTGTTTCTTATAATTAGCTTAAACCATTGTGACTATAAAAAAATATTACACGCTAAAAGTTAAAGCCTTTGCATTTGCAAAGGCTTTTGTTTTAACTGCTAACTTTTACCAGATCATTTCTACAAATTCAGGGTGGTCGATATACGGGTTACGATTACCTTGAAATTCAAACGCTGCTTGGTTACGGTCAAGTTCCATTTGGCTTACAGGATCGCTGTTATGCCAGTTAAGCAGCATGGCTACAACCCAGCTTTCAAACACTTGGTTGCTTGAACCATTAAGTACAGCATTACTTGAGGTCGTTTTTGTTTGCCAAGTGCCTATTACATTTTCGTAGCGCGTTGCCATATAAAAATAAGCGCGAGCAAAGTCACCTTTAAATTCGTCAATTGGCTCAAATACAGTACCTGAGTAATTTAACGAACTTGCGGCAGAACCTAATTTACTTCCGTTAGTTGATGTAAATGAAGCGCTTGCTACTTCACCAAATGGGAAGTTACTACGTTTTGAGTTTACATAACCGTCGGTTGCGTAAATATGATGCACATCTGAGTTCATTGGCTCAATAGTGCCGCCAAACCAGCTTTTAGGAAATGAATGCTCACGGTTGTAACAACCGCCTTCTCCACTATAGTTACCACATTGATCGCTCACCGCAGCATAATTGTAGCTGTCAGAGCCGTTTGGTTTTTCGCTATACATATCTAAAATGCTGTTATCGTTTTCAAAGTATTTATCACGTGCAGATGAGTCGTAAAAATTCCAAATAGCCGAGTAACCCTGTGCATTATGATCTTTAATAATATTATAAAGCTCAGTTTTTAGTGCATAACCCGATAACCCTTGAGCAGTAACATAGTAGCCAGTGGGTGTTGGGGTGGTCCCGCCGCCATCACCAGAGCCACTACCTAAAGTAAATGCTGTGCTGTCGTCGGTGCTATTAAAACTTGCACCGCTAGCAAGTGTGGTAGAGCCTTGCTTAAGCGCATAACTGCCATTACCTGTTGAACAACACATGCCATCGCCGTAGCTGTCGTTAATAACAAGTGTGTAAGTTCCATCAGTTAGGCATATTTGCTCATCATACTGAGTGTTTGATGCGTAACCACTGCCGTTAGCAACAGCGCTACCTTGATTGTTATTAACGGCCCAGCTAGTCTCGCTACCGTAATTATCGGTATTAAGCGTTAGTGTAAGGCTATTGTCGGTACAACTTGTTGATGCGCTGCCATCAGCATTTGGTAAAAAGTTATCTACGTATACGGTTTCGCTTCCATCAAATCCACTTACATCATAAAACCTAAGCCCTACGCTAATTGTTTTATCACTATTTGCTGTATAGCTATGGCTAACTGTTTGCCATTGGTTAGTTTGTGCTTGATTTGAATAGCCTTGATAACCATCTACATACAAGCGAGCTTTAATTTTACCTTCGGTGTGGTAAACATCAGCCGAAAAGTTATAGGTTTTACCTGCTTCTACAGCAACCTGTTGTAGTAAATCAGTGTTACTTTGCGATCCTGTTGTTACATTTGCAGCAGCAGAGCTACTACCGCTTTTAACTGTACTGGTTGAGCGCGTTAAAGCAATTCCGCTATCTATCGTAGTCCATGCATCAGGTGTATTACCTGACCATTGTTCAAAGCCGCCATTAGCTACATTGGCCATTACAGGTAATGAGCCAAGTAATAATGCGGTACTAAGTAGTTTATTTTTATATTTCCCGTGTAACATAGTTGTTCCTATTTTTATTTTGAATGAGGAATATACCCTACATTAGTTAGGTTACAAAATTGTTAATTTAAAGTGCTGTAAAAGGCAATAATCGTCCTTTAATCTGTTTTTGAAGGTATTTTTATAAATTAATAACTAAATGGAATATCAAAGCAGATTCTATTCTTTTTTTATCTATGCAGAGCCCGTTATCCTACATACTTAGAAAACCTCAACAGATACGCTCTGGATGAGGTAAAACTCATTTTTAACAATACACAAAGTGTGTTGTGTTTAATTTTCAGGGTTATGGGGAATCGATTCATGTTGTTAGGTCAACTAAATGCTGCGGCAAGCCCGCTATCGCAAGATCAAGTACAAAAGCTGCAAGGTTTAGTGGCTGAACTTAATCCAATTCAACAAGCGTGGGTAAGTGGTTACTTAGCTGCAAATGCTAATTCGGCTGCGTTAGGTGCTTCTACGGCAGGCGTACCGGCTGCGGGTGATGCAGCAGCGCTAACTATTTTATATGGTTCGCAAACAGGTAACGCAAAAGGTGTAGCTACCAAAATGAAAGAGCAGGCTGAGTCGCGAGGCTTAGCAGTTAAGCTTGTTAGCATGTCAGATTACAAACCAACAGCCCTGAAAAAAGAAAAGTTTTTAACTATCGTTGTATCTACTTACGGCGAAGGTGAGCCACCTGAAGACGCAGAAACACTTCACGAATTTTTAGCCACTAAAAAAGCGCCAAAACTAGACGATGTAAAAATAGCGGTTATTGGCTTAGGTGATTCTAGCTATGAGTTTTTCTGCCAAACAGCAAAAGATTTTGAAGAGCGTTTAAATAAACTCGGTGCGCAAACCATATATCAACGTGCTGATTTAGATGTAGATTACGAAGATGAAGCTGCAACATGGATTGCCGGTGCAGTTGATGCATTCGAACCTGATTTAAAAGCGCAGCAAGAAGCCGCTGGTGGTCAAGTTGTATCAATGCCATTTGGCGCACCAATGACCGCTTCAAGCCAATATACAAAACAAAATCCATTTGAAGCAGAGCTATTAACAGTTCAAAAAATTACCGGTCGCGACTCTACTAAAGATGTACGCCACGTTGAAATTTCGCTTGAAGGTTCAGACATTACTTACACACCTGGTGATTCATTAGGTGTGTACTTTTTAAATGATGATGTATTAGTTGATGAAGTACTTACACTTACTCAAATAGATGCAACAAGCATTGTAAAAGTAGGTGATGAAGAGCTAAGCGTACGCGGCGCACTTATTGAAAAACTAGAGCTGACTCAGTCATACCCTGGTTTTGTAGAAAAATACGCAATAGCAACTGGTACGCCTGAATTATTAAAGCTTGTAGAAGATAAAGCCGCAATGCGTGCGTATATTGAACCTCGCCAAATATTTGATGTAATTCGCCAAAACCCTGCAAAAATTGATGCACAAAAATTAGTAGACTGCCTACGTAAACTACAAGCTCGTTTGTACTCAATTGCATCTAGCCAAGCTGAGGTTGAAGACGAAGTACATTTAACACTAGGTCTAGTGCAGTTTGATGCATTTGATAGCGAGCATTTAGGTGGTTGTACTGGTTACTTAACTCGTCGTGCAGAAGAAGGTTGTAAAGTTAAAGTATTTAGCGAACACAACGACAATTTCCGTCTACCCACTAACGATGATACACCTGTGATTATGGTTGGTCCTGGTACGGGTATTGCGCCGTTCCGTGCATTTTTACAAGAGCGTGATTCGCGTGAAGCACAAGGCAAAAACTGGTTGTTTTTTGGTAACCCACATTTCACTCAAGACTTTTTATACCAAGTAGAAATACAGGGTTATTTAAAATCGGGTTTACTTAACAAAGTAGATGTTGCATTTAGTCGCGATCAAGCAGAAAAAGTATACGTACAAGATAAGTTACGCAGTAACAGTAAAGACGTGTTTGAATGGCTAGAAGCTGGCGCTCACTTTTATATTTGTGGCGATGCAAATCGCATGGCAAAAGATGTACACAACGCCTTGCTTGATATTGTTAAAGAAAACACAGGCAAGAGCAATGAAGACGCAGAGCAATATTTAAAAGATTTGCGTAGCGCAAACCGCTATCAGAAAGACGTGTATTAATCACGTTTCTTATTTTATTTAACAGCTAGCAGCCGTCACTGTAACAAATTTAGGATTTAAAATGAGCGAACAAGATAAAAACGTAAAACTTTCTGATAACGAACGTTTGAAAAGAGAAAGTAACTTTTTACGTGGCACCATAGAAAAAGATTTAACAGACGAAATTACTGGTGGCTTTACAGCCGATAACTTTCAGTTAATACGTTTTCACGGTATGTACCAACAAGATGACCGCGATATACGTGGTGAGCGCGCTAAGCAAAAGCTAGAGCCGCTACATAATGTAATGTTACGTGCACGTATGCCTGGCGGTATTATTAAGCCAGAGCAGTGGTTAGCAATCGACAAGTTTGCAGATGACAAAACAAGCTACGGCAGCATTCGTTTAACAACGCGTCAAACGTTTCAGTTTCATGGAGTGTTAAAGCCAAATATTAAAGGCATGCACCAAATGCTTGATAGCGTAGATATAGACTCTATTGCTACAGCGGGTGACGTTAACCGTAATGTGCTTTGTACTACTAATCCCGTTGAGTCTGAGCTACATCAAGAAGCTTACGACTGGGCTGCAAAAATTTCTGAACATTTATTACCAAAAACGAAAGCGTATGCCGAAATTTGGTTAAATGGCGAAAAAGCAGAAACCACAGAAGAGCCAATTTTAGGATCTAATTACTTACCGCGTAAGTTTAAAACCACGGTGACTATTCCACCTAACAACGAAGTTGATGTACACGCTAACGATTTAAACTTTGTGGCAATTGCTGATAACGGCAAACTTGTTGGTTTTAACGTATTAGTGGGCGGTGGCCTTGCGATGACGCACGGCGATACAGCAACTTATCCGCGTAAGGCTGATGACTTTGGCTTTATTACGCTAGAAGATACCTTAAAAATTGCAGAGCATGTTGTATCTGTGCAGCGCGATTGGGGTAATCGTTCAAACCGTAAAAATGCAAAAACTAAATACACATTAGACCGTGTAGGTGTTGATGTATTTAAAGCAGAAGTTGAAAAGCGCTCAGGCGTTACATTTGCACCAAGTCGCCCGTTTGAGTTTACTCACCGTGGCGACCGCATTGGTTGGGTTGAAGGCATTGATGGTAAGCACCACTTAACGCTATTTATTCAAAGTGGTCGTATTTTAGACTATCCAGGCAAGCCGCTTAAAACAGGTTGTCGTAAAATTGCAGAAGTTCACCAAGGTGACATGCGTATGACGGCAAACCAAAACTTAATTATTGCTGGCGTACCTGCAGATCAAAAAGCCGTGATTGAAGAAATTGCTCGTAGCCATGGTCTGATTGACGACACAGATTCGCAGCAGCGTAAAAATTCTATGGCGTGTGTTTCACTGCCAACGTGCCCACTTGCAATGGCCGAAGCAGAGCGTTACTTACCAAGCCTAGTAGAAAAAACTGAAGCATTACTTGCTAAGCACGGTATACCCGATGACAGCATTATTATGCGCGTTGTAGGTTGCCCGAACGGCTGTGGCCGCGCAATGCTTGCAGAAGCAGGTTTAGTAGGTAAAGGCCCAGGTAAGTACAACGTTTACTTAGGTGGTAATTTAGAAGGCACACGTATTCCTAAATTGTACCTTGAGAACGTAGGCGAAGACGTTTACCTAGAAGCATTCGATAAGCTAATTGGCCAATGGGCAAGCGAGCGCAATGACGGTGAGTGTTTTGGTGACTTTGTTATACGCAAAGGCATTGTTGCTGAAGTAAAAGTATCAGTAACCGATTTTCACGCTTAATTAAATACCAGCGCTTTGGCGCTGGTGAGGTTTGGAATTTACCATGAGTGAATTTAAAAACATTTTACAGCTAGATAAACAAAGCCAAACGGCTATGTTAGCTGATGCTAATGGTTTACTAGCGAATATGAGCGCAGAACAGCGTGTTGCATGGGCGCTTGATAACTTGCCTAATACGGCTTTTTTATCATCTAGCTTTGGTATTCAAGCGGCAGTAATGCTGCATTTAATGACCTCACAACGTCCAGATATTCCCGTTGTATTAACCGATACAGGCTATTTGTTTCCTGAAACGTATCAGTTTATTGAGCAAATGAGTGAGCGTTTATCACTTAACTTAAAGGTGTATAGAGCGCCGCTTAGCCCAGCATGGCAAGAGGCTAAATTTGGTAAACTATGGGAGAAAGGCGAAGACGGCATTAAGCAATATAATCAGCTTAATAAAGTAGAGCCGATGACCCGCGCGTTAAAAGAAATAGAAGCGGGCACGTGGTTTAGTGGTCTGCGTCGCGATCAATCATCTACACGTGCTGATAAACAGTTTGTAGAAATTAGCCGTGGTACCGTTAAAGTGTACCCGATTATTGAATGGTCTAACCGCGACGTGTATCAGTATCTTACCAAGCACGATTTACCTTACCACCCATTATGGGAGCAAGGTTATGTGTCTATGGGAGACGTACATACAACACGTAAGTTAGAACCAGGAATGACAGAGGAAGAAACTCGCTTTTTTGGTTTAAACCGAGAATGCGGACTACACATGGATGGTGACGGTATTTAACGCGACTACGGTGTAGTTAAATGCAAATAAAAACGCAGCTTCGGCTGCGTTTTTATTTTCTTTTATTAGGGTACAAAAAATTGCCAAATTAAGTATTTTTTATTAGACTCAAGGCAATAAAGGATTAATTAAAGCAGGAACGCTATGAAATACTTTACCTACTTAGCTATATCAATCATGGCTATTGCAGTTATCTCTTTGTTTTATTTAAAAAAGCCCGATGGTCAAACATGGCTTTCTGCATCATCAATTAGCAATGAATCTCAGCAAATTAAAGAAAAAATGGTTGCGCTATCTAGCAATACTTTGGACCAAGCAGTGCAGGGCGTTAAGCAAGCTGGCGATAAAATTGCGAGCAGTATTTCTGATGAACCAATGCCTGAAAGTACTACCTCAAGCAGCAAAATTTTTAAGTGGCAAGACGAAACAGGCCAATGGCACTTTTCTGATACACCTAACCCGCATGCAAAAAGTATTGAAGTAAAACTCGATCCTAAAGATATTACTGTTATTGCAGCAGAAGACACGTCTATTTTAAATACCTCTCCAAGTACAAATACAATGTCGGCTGCACCAGAGGGGATCAGTATTTTGAACCCAGACTCTGTTAAAAAGCTATTTAATGATGCCGAAAATGTAAAAGACAAACTAGAAAAACGTAATAAAGAAATTAATAATTTAAGTGCACTCTAATTATTTAGAGTGCGTGCTTTTATGGTTTTTTAAATAACGTTTTTCGGCTTCCATCAATAATACGGTTAAATATATTTTAGTGGGAAGCGACAGCAGTACACCTACAGCAATGCATGCCGCGGCTATAATTATTCCTTTAATACCATGATTAACAGTGAAGTAACTCGACACAATTAAAGTGTGGCCAGTCACAATAAGGTACAACCCAAGCACTATTGATGTTTTAAGCAGCCTAATTATCATCGTTTGCGACATAGTTACCTCACTAATAGTCGCTATAGTGTAGGCACGCTTTAAATGCTTAGCATTGATTTAAGACAACAAACAGCACACATAAAAAGCCCAGCTTATTACTAAACTGGGCTTTTAAATGTATTAACTACTGTCTTTGTTAGTCGAGCATATTACGCAGTACATATTGTAAAATACCGCCGTGTTTGTAGTAATCCCACTCTTTAGGGGTATCAATACGTACATCAGCACTCAAGGTTACTTTTTTACCTTCGGCATTTGTAGCAATAACGGTTACTTCATCGGTTTTATCGTACAGGCCATCAATATCAAATTGTTCTTGCCCTGTTAACCCATGTGACTCGTAGCTTTCACCTTCTTTAAATTGCAGCGGTAATACACCCATACCAATTAAGTTAGAGCGATGAATTCGCTCATAGCTTTGTGCTACAACCGCTTTAACGCCTAGTAAAAGTGAGCCTTTGGCCGCCCAGTCACGAGATGAACCCGTACCGTATTCCTTACCCGCTAAAATAATGAGTGGCGTATTATTTTTTTGATACTCCATTGCTGCATCATAAATACTCTCTAGCGTATCGCCAGGCTGAGTACGTGTTACGCCGCCTTCAGTACCTGGTGCTAGTAAGTTTTTAAGACGAACATTAGCAAACGTGCCACGCATCATTACTTCGTGATTACCACGGCGTGAACCGTACGAGTTAAACTGCGCTTTATCTACGCCATTTTCTTGCAAGTATAAACCTGCTGGTGCATCTGCTTTAATAGCGCCCGCAGGAGAAATATGGTCAGTGGTTACTGAATCCCCAAGCTTAGCTAAACAACGTGCACCTTCGATAGTAGGAATGCCCGGTGGTTCTACTTTCATACCATCAAAAAATGGTGCTTTTTTAATGTAGGTAGATGCGTCATCCCAATCGTAAAGTTTGCCATCTGGTATTTTAATTTGCTGCCAACGGCTATCGCCTTCGTAAACGTTAGCGTAGCTTTTTTCGAACATTTCTTTAGTTACTGTTTCTTTAACTAGGTCACTTACTTCTTTAACGCTTGGCCAAATGTTTTTAAGGTAAATATCGTTACCGTTAGCATCTTGAGCAAGGGGTTCGTTGTATACGTCAATATCGGTTCTACCTGCAATGGCATAAGCTACAACAAGCGGAGGGGAGGCTAAAAAGTTCATTTTAACATCTTGGTGAATACGCCCCTCAAAGTTACGGTTACCCGATAAAATAGAGCTCACTACTAATTTATGTTTTTGAATTGCGTCTGATATTTCAGTTGCAAGCGGCCCTGAGTTGCCAATACAGGTAGTACAGCCATAGCCTACTAAGTTAAAGCCTAAACTTTCTAGGTCATCCATCAGGCCTGCTTTTTCTAGGTAGTCGGTAACTACTTTAGAGCCTGGTGCAAGTGATGTTTTAACCCAAGGTTTTACATTAATACCTAACTGTTTTGCTTTTTTGGCAACCAAACCAGCAGCTAAAATAACACTTGGGTTAGAGGTGTTGGTACAGCTAGTAATTGCAGCAATAACACAAGCACCATCGTTTAGTTCAAACTCTTGCCCTTTAAATTTAACCTTGGCGGCGCCCATAAACTGCGCTTCGTTGACTGGTTCATCTGGATTTGTTGTTGGCCCTTCGCCTTCAATACGAGCTTGTTCTTCGTCGCTATTATCACGACGAGCCATACGTTCATCTTGAAAGTTTTTTAAATGCTGGCTAATCACTTCACCAGCCTTGTCTAGGGAAATTCTATCTTGTGGTCGTTTAGGGCCTGCAAGGCTTGGTACAACATCACCTAGTTTAAGCTCGAGTGTATCGGTATAGCTAGCTTCGTCACCATCGTTACGCCATAAACCTTGGTGTTTTGCGTAATCCTCAATTACCTTTAGGTGACTTTCGTCGCGGTTTGTTAAGCGAAGGTAGTTAATGGTTTCATCATCAATTGGGAAAATACCACACGTAGCGCCGTATTCTGGTGCCATATTCGCTATGGTTGCTCTATCGGCAAGTGGTAAGTCGGCAAGGCCATCACCATAAAACTCTACAAATTTACCCACTACACCATGGTTACGCAGTATTTCGGTTACCGTTAACACTAAATCTGTAGCGGTAGTACCTTCAGGTAAGCGGCCGCTTAGCTTCATACCGACTACTTGTGGAATGAGTAAGCTAATTGGCTGACCAAGCATGGCTGCTTCGGCTTCAATACCGCCTACACCCCAACCAAGTACACCTAAGCCATTAATCATGGTGGTGTGAGAGTCAGTCCCTACAAGCGTATCTGGGTAAGCGAATTTTTTGCCGTCGCGCTCTTCATTAAAAACAACGCGCGCTAAGTATTCTAGGTTTACTTGGTGGACAATACCGGTTGCTGGTGGCACTACTTTTAAATTATCAAAAGCGGTTTGTCCCCAACGTAAAAATTCGTAACGTTCTTTATTTCGGTCGTATTCAAGTTTTGCATTTAAATCAAATGCACCATCATTTCCGTAGCCATCTACTTGTACCGAATGGTCAATAACAAGTTCAGCAGGTGATAACGGGTTTATTTTTGCAGGATCTCCACCTAGTTTTTCCATTGCGTCACGCATCGCGGCTAAATCTACAATAGCGGGTACACCGGTAAAATCTTGCATAACAACACGGGCGGGAGTAAAGGCAACTTCAGATGCAGGCTTTGCTTGAGGATCCCAATTAAGAAGGGCTTGAATGTCTTGTTCTTTTATATTTGCGCCATCTTCGTTACGAAGAAGGTTTTCAAGTAATACTTTTAAGGAAAAGGGCAGTCGTTTCGCTTTGTCGCCAAGTCCTTTTAGAGAATGAATATGATATTGCTCACCATTTATTGTGAGCTGATGTTGGGTATCGAAACTATTATTCATTATTTGCCCCTTTATGAATTAGAAAAATATTTTGAAGAGTGACCTCTGTAGTGTTCGAGTTGCAAAGTACATACCAGTGTAAAAAATCGTGTTTAGAGAACGAATTTTATACAGTTAATATAGTAGAGATGATGCTGAAAAGTTTAATTTCAAGAGATGATTTGAAAGAGGTAGGGTCAAAAGTTATTTCGACCCTTATTAATTACTGTAACCAACTTTGTTGCTTACCTTTAATACTCAAACAAAGTAAAGCGATGGCAATAACGATTACAAAAATAGGCATAAATACAGCACTTGCGCCAAGTAGCTCAATACTGTTTATGACCACAAAATTATAATATTGCTGAATTAAAATAGCGCCGAGCGATAGCGCAAAAGTAGGTGTTGCCAGCGCGTTTTTAGCAAGTAAAAACAGACAACCAAAAGTGCTTCCAAATACAGCTATAGCAAATGCAATGGTTGACCAAATAGGAACGTTAGAGTAGGCAGCTTGTTGATCTAGTGGAAGTTTACTTATCATTTCGGGTGTCATCATCATGTGCATAGCAAATGCAATAACGCCAAGTAAGTTCCATACGAGTGCCGCCCATACAACGGACTTAAACCAATTTTTAGGTGTTTTGACAGACATTTTATAACCTTGTTTTTATTATTATTAACTAGGTTATTAAAGAGTAAAAAGGCCAACTATACAAGTTGACCTTTTTATATAAAAAGAGGGCTTTTAAATGCTTAACCAAATGAAATAGGACGACGACCTGTTTTATCATCTACTTTTGGTTTTTTAGTTCGCTTACGCTTACTTTTAGCTGGCTGATTTGTTGGTTGTGGTGCAGCTTGCTTTGACTCTGCTTGAGTTTGTACCGCAGGTTTTTCTGCAGGGGTTGCGTCTTCACTTAGCGCAAGTTTAAAAAATTCGCCATCAAATTCTAATACATCGCCACTGTATAATTTTTTCCGCTTTATTGTACAAATTTCATGGTTAACACCCACATAGCCTTCGGTAATTAGGTTTTTAGCTTGGCCGCCACCTTCAACTAAGTTTAGTACTTTTAATAATTTACAGAGCTCAATCGGCTCTTCTTCTAATTCTATTTCTATGTATTCTTCGTTCATATTTGCTCTCGGTGGGGTAACGCACAAGCTGTAGTATAAAGGCTTGCAGCTACTTTTGCACCAAAGCAAGTGACTTTCGCTAATTGTAATACGTAAATAGCTATGAAATTTTTTATGTATTTTATCTGTCTTTAAAAAAACTGAAGCAATTGAAGAGTAACCTTTGCAGCAGTTAATTTTACGTATGGCCTGCTAATTGCTAAAACTTTGGCGGATTAAATAGTTTTCATTAAATGGAGTAGGAAATGGGCGTAAGATTGGCAATGAAAAAAGAGCTAATGGGATTAGACAATTCAGGTATGTTAACTGCTGACGATGTTAGAGAGCACCTTGCTAATTCTGTAAAAAAGCAAGCTGATCAAGATGAGCGCGGTTTTTCTGTAATTTCAAAATTCAATGATACCCATAGCCGTTTAGTTAGTGGTGATGCCACGAGAAAAACAAAACTTGAATTTGAACGTCATCGTTTATTTAAAGAAGTTTTATATACTCGCAAAAGTGTTGATGCTTGGTTAGATAGCCAAACAAATTAAATTGCGATAAATAGTTACCTTTAATAGACTACAATTGTAATCAAAAAGGGGTAACTATGAAAAGTGGAATTTTAATATGTGTGTTGGCATTACTATTAGCTGCGTGCCAACAACCTACCGTGTATGTATTTAGTGAAAACTTGCAAGATGAACAGAGCAATCAGCTCGATGCTGCGCTAAAAGCACAATCGCTCCCTTATGAATATGTAGAGCTGGCAATCCCACCTGATTTTGGTGAAGCTACATTACTCTTATCAAGTGACAAAATTTACCCAAAAGAGACTGAGCAGTTAGCTACTATTATGCAGGGGCTAGGTTACGAGCCACAAGTTAACTATGCAACGCGTTCAAATCATTTTTATGGTGATGGCAATATAGGCTTTTATCTAAAAAATGCAGTGGCGGGTACAACCTTTATTATGCCTAAAAAGTTACGAACAACTCAATGCAGTGAAGACAAGTACAATGATTTACTCGTCACATTTACAGATAAATATGCTGACTTTAGCTTACCCAGTGGCGCTGTTGTAAGGTTAGGTTGGGAGTTTTTATACGGTTACGTTGTCATTTATTATAAAACCTATTCGCAAACATACAGTTACTCACAACCACTTATAAATACGCCCTTTGGCGCCAAACCATCCGATACTTACAGGTTTACAGCTCACGTTAATAACCCCAGCTGGCTTGATTGCTCACTACAAATTATTTATATGGACTGAACTAACCGTGAGTTTCTATATGCTCGCTTAGTTTGGCAATGCGCAGACTCATACCTTCTATAATTCGGTCTTTAATTTTTTCGCGGATAACATTAGGTAAACGAGTGAGTGCTTCAGGGGTAATAGCGAGGACTATACTGTCGGTTTTAGCGCGAGCGCTAGTACTACGCTCTCGGTTATTTATAAAGGCACCTTCACCTATAAATTCACCGGGCTCTATAGTGCCAAGTTCTAGCAAATGATTATGTTTAAATACTAATAACGCGCCGCTAAGTACAATGTACAAACGTTTGTCGTTATCGTATTGCTTAAATAAAAATTGATGCTGACTTACTAAATATAACAGGCCGAACGACTCTAATAAGACTTGGCGCTCGCTGAGCGTAAATTCTTTAAAAAAGTGCAGCCTGTTTATAATTTCCATTTGTTTGAATAATGGAATATGTTCGATTAGCTTCATCAATAACCAAATGTGTTAAAAGCGTTTAATCAGCTAATATTGCGCTCTTTTAATTTTCGGGTCAACGTGTTGCGTCCCCAACCAATTTTTATAGCAGCATCTTGCTTATGACCAGAACAATTAGCCAGTGCGGTTTTAATTAAGCGAGTTTCTAGCTGGGCTTGAATGTCAGGCCAAATATTTTCTTTGCCTTGTTTAAGCTCTTGATTAAGCCATTGCTGAAACGCATCTAGCCAATCACCTTCTTCCTGGGTTGGCGAAGCATCCAGAATCTCTGGCGGTAAGTCTTGCTCGCTTACAAGCTCACCCGGTGCCATTACAGTAAGCCAGCGACAGGTGTTTTCTAATTGGCGTACATTGCCTGGCCAATTAAATAAGCGTAATTGCTCAGTTGCCTTAGGGCTCAGCACTTTACTTTCTACTTGTAGCTCTTTAGCGCTTTTATGTAAAAAGTGTTGCGATAAGCTTTCTATATCTTCAGTGCGCTCTCGAAGAGCAGGTAAACGTAGGCGCACAACATTAAGACGATGGAATAAATCATCCCTAAACTTGCCCTGTTTAACTAAATCTTCAAGGTTTTGGTGCGTAGCCGCAATAATACGCACATCTACTTTTATACTTTGATGGCCACCAACGCGATAAAACTCACCATCGGCAAGAACGCGTAATAAACGTGTTTGTACATCAAGTGGCATATCACCAATTTCATCTAAAAATAGTGTGCCGCCATTGGCTTGCTCAAAGCGGCCTTTACGCACGCTGTCGGCGCCCGTAAATGCGCCTTTTTCGTGGCCAAATAACTCTGACTCAACAAGCTCTTTTGGAATGGCTGCCATGTTAAGTGCAATAAATTGATTTTCTTTACGTGGGCTATGATTGTGCAGCGCACTGGCGACAAGTTCTTTACCTGTTCCAGATTCGCCATTTATTAATACGCTCATGCTAGAGGCCGATAGTTTACCTATCGCTCTAAACACTTCTTGCATTGCGGGCGCTTCACCAATTATGTGGGCACTTTTTGGTGGAGCTTGCTTGCGTTTAGTTTTTTTAGTGGAGTTTGCTCTGCATGCGCTTTCGACTAGCGCCACTGCTTCGTTTAAATCAAACGGCTTAGCGAGGTATTCAAAAGCACCTTTTTGGAATGCATTTACAGCTGAGTCTAAATCTGAGTGCGCAGTCATTATAATAACCGGCAGCCCAGGGTTTTGCTCTGCAATAAGTTCAAGCAACGCCATACCATCCATACCAGGCATTCGTACGTCAGAAACTAAAACAGTAGGTTGGCTAAACTTTAGGGCGCTTAGTACATCTTGCGCATTAGCAAAGCTCTCTGTGTTAAACCCTGCACGGGTTAGTGCTTTTTCAAGTACAAATCGAATAGAAGCATCATCATCTACAAGCCAAACTGTTTTCATGCAAACTCCAAACATTAATCTGCAAAGGGCAGATAGATATTAAATTCAGTATGTCCAGGCCAGCTATCACATTCTATATAGCCATCATGTTGATCTATCAGTGTTTGCGCTATTGAGAGTCCTAACCCAGAGCCACCTTCTTTATTGGTGATCATAGGGTAGAACAGTGTTTCGCGTACACTGGGATCAATACCTGGTCCGTTATCAGATATTTGGATCAACAAGGCTTTTTTAGGTGCTTTACCTGGGCGACGATGTTGATGATTAATGCGGGTTTTTATTGTTATTTCACCGCCATCTACAAGCGCCTGTTGGGCATTTCGAACAATGTTTAATACCACTTGCTGAATTTTGCCTTGATCAATGTATACATCAGGAATACTCGGGTCGTAATCTTTAACTAAGCTAATGTTAGAACAATTATCTAACGTACTTAGCCTTGCAACTGATTCAAGTGATTGATGTATATTGCCATACGATTTTTGCGGAAGTTGATTGGGCCCCAAAAGCCTATCTACTAGTTCGCGTAATCGGTCGGCTTGCTCAATGATGAGCTCAGCACATTGATCTCTTTCTTGTTGATCAACCTCATACTGCAATAACTGCGCCGCTCCGCGAATTCCACCTAAAGGATTTTTAATTTCGTGAGCTAACCCTCTAATTAGGTTTCGGGCAGCTTGATATTGATGCATTTGATTAGACGCTTGGTCGTGCTTAATTTCGTCATCGGTTTGGCGCCACTCAAATAAAATGTAAAGCGAGCCATTAAACTTAATTTGTCGTGTACTTACGGCTACTTTTGCATGGCGAGAATCGCTAAAAACCACGTCAGCTCTATGCTGCTGGCAATCTACGCCTTCAACTAGTGAGTATTGTTCTATACGCTGTAAATCGATTGAATGGTAGTTAAAAAGGCTATCAAACGGTTGATCTAATAGGCGCTTATTACCAAGGCCAAGCAGCTCGCTGGTACTGGTATTGGCATATACAACGGTGAAGTTTTTATCAAGTAACATGATAGCGGTTGTTTGATTTTGCCAAATGGCATCGAGTAGCTCAGGGCTAAAGTTTTTATTATTAATCATAGCTGCACCATTTTAGTGCGTGGATGTTTGCAAGCAAGTTATATGGTTAAATACACTGCTGCACGTTTAGTAATGCCCCAATTTAGTTACCTAGGTTTAGCCCTTTTCGGTGCATAAAAAATATGCAGGGTTCGCTTGTAGCAATAACTTGGTTTTTACTATTAAAAAGCTTTAATTGTAGTGTGTGCTGACCACGTTCTACATCTCTAATTGCAAAGGTTGAGCTGTCACTGGCTGGGCCGTGTGCTTTACCATCAATAAAAAGTTGTATAGTAAAACCAGTTTCAAAGCGTGGTTTTATTCGGCTAGTTACATAAACAGTGCCGGTATTTTCACGAATAGTCTGGTTATGATCAGGTGAGGAAATAGCAATACTAAAGGCCGCTTGTTGAGGCTGAGGTTGCCCGTCAAAAATGTCAGTATTTGTTGCAGGCATATTAAGATCTTGGCTGGTGAGCTTTACCTCTTGGGCCCCTTTATGAGGGGTGTCTGAGAACACTAATACGCCATTTTTATCTTTCCAAGCGTATATTTTTGTTTCACCGGCATAACCATAATTACTTAATCCTAAAGTAATTAATAGTAATAAAATCTTGTTATTCACTCTGCAGCCCTGCATTTTTATCGGTAACTTAACTTTAGTGGAGATTGACTAATTTTACCATTAAAAAAGCCCGCAAAGCGGGCTTGAGAACACACATATTTTTTACAGCTTAATTAACAGCTGTAGTACATTTCAAACTCAACTGGGTGAGTTGTCATGTTAAGCTTTTCAACTTCTTTAGACTTAAGTTCGATGTAAGCATCGATTAAGTCATCAGTGAATACGCCACCTTGAGTTAAGAATTCACGGTCTGCGCTAAGTGCAGATAGTGCTTCGTCAAGTGATGCTGCAACAGTTGGAATTTCTGCTGCTTCTTCAGCTGGTAAGTCGTATAAATCTTTATCCATAGCATCGCCAGGGTGGATCTTGTTTTTGATACCATCAAGGCCAGCCATAAGCATTGCTGAGAAAGCAAGGTATGGGTTAGCAGTTGGATCCGGGAAGCGTACTTCAATACGACGACCTTTTTCAGATGGAACCACTGGGATACGGATTGATGCAGAACGGTTACGTGCAGAGTATGCAAGCATAACTGGTGCTTCAAAACCTGGTACTAAACGTTTGTACGAGTTAGTAGACGCATTTGCAAAAGCGTTAATTGCTTTAGCATGCTTGATGATGCCGCCAATGTAGTAAAGTGCATCTTCAGAAAGACCGCCGTACTTATCACCAGCAAAAAGGTTTACACCGTCTTTAGCTAAAGACTGGTGACAATGCATACCAGAACCGTTATCACCAACAACTGGCTTAGGCATAAACGTTGCTGTTTTACCGTATAAGTGAGCCATGTTATGGATAACATATTTCATTTCTTGGATTTCATCCGCTTTTAATACCATTGTATTAAAGCGAGTAGCGATTTCGTTTTGACCTGCTGTTGCTACTTCGTGGTGATGTGCTTCTACTACTTGGCCCATTTCTTCTAGAACTAGACACGTAGCTGAACGCCAATCTTGGAAGTCATCAACTGGAGCAACTGGGAAGTAACCGCCTTTAACACCTGGACGGTGACCAGTGTTGCCATCTGCATATTCTTTATCTGAGTTCCAAGCAGCTTGCTTAGAATCGATTTTGTACATAGAACCAGACATATCTGATTTGTATTTAACATCGTCAAATACGAAAAATTCTGGCTCAGGGCCAAATAAAACAGTGTCTGCAATGCCTGTAGAACGCATGTAATCTTCAGCACGCTTAGCAACAGAACGCGGGTCGCGCTCATAGCCTTGTAGTGTAGAAGGCTCTACTACGTCACAACGTAAAATTAATGTCGCTTCTTCAGTGAAAGGGTCTAGTTTGATTGACTCAGGAACTGGCATTAATACCATGTCTGATTCGTTTATGCCTTTCCAGCCTGCAATTGAAGAACCGTCGAACATTTTACCGTCTTCGAAAAAATCTTCATCAACTTGGTGATGAGGAATCGATACATGTTGCTCTTTACCCTTAGTGTCAGTAAAGCGTAAATCAATGAACTTGACGTCATTTTCTTTAATAAAATCTAAAACCGATTGTGACATGTGTCCTCCAACTATTGGGTTTTGTTATTGCTGCATAATTGCTTTGGTATTTACTAAGCTGATTTTGTGCCATTATTGTAACTGGCTGTTTATAAATTAAAAAAATATCATTGCATCAAAATGGAATATATAAACGCACCATGTTGGTGCGTAAATATTCCATTTTAGTGCAAAATTTACAGAGCGTAATTTGTTGTTAATTTAATCAGCTGAAATTAGCATAACCTAAATGTAAAAGAGTAACAAAAAGATCGGAAAAATAGCCAAAAAGACTGTTTTTCAAAAAAATATTGAAATTTAATTCATATAATTGTCATATATAAAACAGATACTTAGTAAAAGTATTGAGAAAGTTTTAAAATATGTATTGGATAAACTTTCATCCATGTCATTAATGAGGGATAATATGCGCCCTTTTAAATCCTATGCTGGGACATCTCGCGAAAGCGTGGATGAGTGCGTAGATCTTGCAGGATCATTGAGAATTTAATTTCTCTGAGTAAATATATGAGCATCGAAAAGTTAAGAAATATAGCGATTATCGCGCACGTTGACCACGGTAAAACAACTCTGGTTGACAAACTACTTGAGCAATCAGGTACATTAGAAACACGCGGCGGTAACGAAGAGCGCGTGATGGACTCAAACGACATTGAGAAAGAACGTGGTATTACCATTTTGGCTAAAAACACAGCCATCTCTTGGAACGACTACCATATCAATATCGTAGATACTCCGGGACACGCCGATTTCGGTGGTGAAGTTGAACGCGTACTTTCGATGGCTGACTCAGTATTATTACTTGTTGATGCTCAAGAAGGTCCAATGCCACAAACGCGTTTCGTTACGCAAAAGGCATTCGCGCAAGGCTTAAAGCCAATCGTAGTTATCAATAAAATTGATAAGCCAGGTTCACGTCCTGATTGGGTTATGGATCAAATCTTTGATTTATTCGACAACCTTGGCGCAACTGACGAACAGTTAGATTTTAAAGTAATCTACGCTTCAGCTATCAACGGCTGGGCAACACTAGATTTAGACGAGCCATCAGACAACATGGAACCTATGTTCAAGATGATCGTTGACGAAGTATCACCACCGGATGCAGATCCTGAAGGTGACTTCCAAATGCAAATTTCTCAACTAGATTACAACTCTTATGTTGGTGTAGTTGGTATTGGTCGTATTAAACGTGGTTCTGTTGCTCCTAACCAACAAGTTACTATTATCAGTGCTGATGGCACTACACGTAATGGTAAAATTGGCGCAGTACAAAGCTACCTAGGTCTTGAACGTATCGAAACTGACAGAGCTTACGCTGGTAACATCGTAACTGTAACAGGTATTGGTGAGCTTAAGATTTCTGATACAGTTTGTTTCCCAGGAAACGTTGAAGCATTACCACCACTAAGTGTTGATGAGCCAACTGTAACAATGACATTCTCTGTAAATAACTCACCTTTCTGTGGTAAAGAAGGTAAGTTTGTAACGTCACGTAATATCCGTGAACGTTTAGACAAAGAATTAGTACACAACGTAGCACTTCGCGTTGAAGATACTGGTAGCCCAGATAGCTTCCGTGTTTCTGGTCGTGGTGAATTACACCTAGGTATCTTAATCGAGAACATGCGTCGTGAAGGTTACGAGCTTTCAGTTTCTCGTCCAGAAGTTATCTTACGTACTGTAGATGGCGTTCTAGAAGAACCGTTTGAAACAGTGACTATTGACTGTCAAGACGAGCACCAAGGTTCTGTTATGGAGCAAGTTGGCCTACGTAAAGGTGAACTTACTAACATGACTCCAGATGGCAAAGGCCGTATGCGTTTAGACTTCATGATCCCTAGCCGTGGTTTAATTGGTTTCCAAACTGATTTCATGACGCTTACTTCGGGTTCTGGTCTTATGTACCATACGTTCGATCATTACGGTCCTCACAAAGGTGGCGACATCGGTGTTCGTAAGAACGGCGTAATGATTGCAAACGCAACTGGTAAAGCACTTACTAACGCATTATTCAACTTACAAGAACGCGGCCGTCTATTCATCGGTCACGGTGTTGAAGTATACGAAGGTATGGTTATCGGTATTCATAACCGTGATAACGACCTTACAGTTAACGCCCTTAAAGGCAAGCAGTTAACTAACGTACGTGCATCTGGTACTGATGAAGCGCAAACGCTTTCTCCACACCTTAACTACTCACTTGAGCAAGCGCTTGAGTTCATCGATGATGACGAGCTAGTTGAAGTAACTCCACTAAACATTCGTATTCGTAAGCGTTACCTTACTGAAAACGAACGTAAACGTGCAGGTCGTGGACCTAAGTCATAATCTATTAATTTAGAATAATGATTTTAAAAGCCGCTGTATTGTAAAATACAGCGGCTTTTTTGTGTTTGTGACAAAGAGAAGCTTTAAAGTCAAGGCAACTATTTGCGGCAAGGCTAGAGTCGCTTTTAGAAACAAAGTATTATTTCTAAGAATACACTGCTAAATTGCTATGGGAGTTATTATGGAATTTGATGAAATAATTTTAGGTGATAGAACTATTGCAGGTTTTAAATCTGATTTTGAGATTGACGTAATTCAGATTTTGAAACATTTAAATACTTGTGAGACCGCTTTCAAAAATTTCATACTTACAAATGAGAACCCTAAATTTAAGTGGGTTCAAGAATATGTATTCTTGTCTTTAGAGACTTCGGTTACTTCATTGAGATTATTAGCCGAAGGTCATATTAATGCCGCTGGTAATACTATGAGAATATCTTATGAATCTCTCTGTATGTCTATCTTGCTTTCATCCCCAGTAAGGTTAAAAGTTGGTCGTGGTAAACAACAAAAAGAAATAGATTTTTATTCTGGCTATTTAAATAAAGATGCCTTCACTAAAGCGCACTTATCAATTGATTTAGTAGTAAGAAATGCAAGCGTGTTAGGCGTTACATCGGGGAAAGGTTGGCTCAAACAAGCTAAAGATTTTTATAATGGTTATAGCCATGCTTCTGAAATGGTATTTTCTTCTTTAATACTTAAGTCCGGTAAATCGATTATAGGTGGTGGCTATAATGAAGAGAAACGAGAAATAATTTCAGCTCATTTAAAGCAAATTCATAAATTAGCCAAACAACTTCCAGAACTTATTAAGGAAATTTCTTTGCGTAACCAATTAAAATAATAAATAAAGTTATTCTTTGATAAGATGTTTTTTCGTTGGGTTTTGCTTCGCTCAACCCAACCTTGTATCTCTTCTTGATGAGTGTTTAGCTAGCACTTGTCACATCGGGAAGACAGTGAGCTCGTACCCAACCAGAGTGTGAAAATGCTGTGACGTAGATTGAGCCCTGACTTCC